>JALYIG010000032.1 GCA_030775885.1 Acidobacteriota bacterium
GTATATGGCGGGGGTACGTTGGGATTTACCAACTCGATACTCCAATCCATGTCGACGCTGACTGAACTACAGATCCGCGCTGCAAAACCCGTTGAGAAGGCTTACAAGCTCTACGATGAGCGTGGGCCTTTCATGTTGGTGACGCCCGCCGCGTGGGCGCGCGACTTTTCAAATGGGTGGTTCCTTATTTGGGAAACAAACCCATCGGTTCGATTGGAGCCCCGGAGCTGCTTGAGGTGCTCAAACGGATTGAAGCTAAAGGCGTCATCGACACTGCACACCGCTCCCCGGGAAGTCTGCGGACGCTTGTTCCGATACGCGATTGCGACAGGCCGCGCAAAGCACGACATCGCCGCCGACGTAATCGGCGCACTCGCGCCCAGGACTACGCAACACCATGCAGCCATCATCGAGCCGGTCAAGGTCGGAGAGCTGCTGAGAGCCATTGACGGCTACGATGGTCAGCCGGCCACCGCCGCATCGCTGAAACTGGCGCCTTACGTTTTCGTGCGCCCCGCCGAGCTGCGCGCTGCCGAATGGTCCGAGATCACATTGGACGCCGATCAACCGGAGTGGAGGATTCCGGCTGAGCGTATGAAGATGCGCGAAGCTCACATCGTTCCGCTCGCCCGACAGTCAGTCAACATCCTCCGAACGCTACAACCGATCACTGGGCGCCAGCAGTACGTGTTCCCCGCGATCGAAGGCGGCGGCCGTCCGTTCAGCGAAAACACACTCAATGGCCGAATACGTCGCCTCGGTTATTCGAGCGAGGAAATGACAGCACATGGGTTTCGGACCTTGGCGAGCACACTGTTGAATGAGCAAGGCGTTCATCCAGATTTGATTGAGTTGCAACTTGCCCAGGCAGAGAGAAATACAGTGCGGGCCGCGTACAACCGCGCGCAAAGGCTAGCGGAGCGCCGAGTGATGATGCAGGTCTGGGCTGATTATATCGACCGGCTCAGAACAGATACTGCGAAGCTCACGGTAACAGGAACCGAGAATCTATTAGATAATTCCTCAGGTATTCTTATTTAAATCATTGAGTTAGAACATCACAATATACTTGTATTGGTGCAGCATAAAAGACTTGTCCTGATTCAGCATCAATTACTTGATATAGTGAAGCATCAAAGACTTGTAACGCTACCATGGCTACAGTGCAAGAGAGGCTAGCTGAGTCCCTCGCAGAACTCGCGACACTCCAAGCTGACTCCCGACGAGTATTCCGATCCGACGAACTTTCACGGGTTCATCGCGAGCGCCTCCTACAGGCGGGATTTCTTACTCAAGTCCTGAAGGGATGGCTGATTTCCTCGAGCCCGGGAACCGCGCCCGAAGAGAGCACTCCCTGGTTTGCTTCCTTCTGGGAGTTTTGCGCCCGCTATTGTGATGACCGATTCTCGGCAGACTGGCATCTATCAGCCGAGCAATCGCTCTCAATACAGGGCGAAAATACGGTGATCCCGCCTCAGGTCATCATCTATAGCCCGAAGGCATCCAACAACCTAATCGCACTTCCCTTCGGCACGTCTCTTTACGACCTCAAAGAAGCTAACCCGCCTGCGGCCAGCGACCTGGTCGTGCGTGATGGCCTGCGACTCTTCGCCATAGAGCCCGCTCTGGTCAAAGTGCCAGAATCCTTTTTTGCCGACAGACCGATTGAAGCACGCGTTGCACTCGCCTCTGTGCGTGATCCCTCCGCACTTCTTCGTCTGCTTCTCGAAGGGGGTAACTGGATTGTTGCTGGCCGCCTGGTCGGTGCATTCCGGCGCATCAATCGAGCCGACATTGCCGAAGAAATTCGTTCAGCGATGTCCGCCGCAGGGTATTCCATTCGCGAAACAGATCCATTTGCGCCAGGCCACGAGTTCGGAAAGCTCGCGCCCACCGTCGCCCCTATCGTTGGGCGAATACAAAGCGCATGGGAGAAGATGCGTAGCGACGTTCTAAAAGCTTTCCCTCATCCCCCCGGTCTTCCAGTCAACAAAGAGGCATATCTTCATTTCGTCGACGAGATCTATCAGAGCGACGCCTACCATTCGTTGTCCATTGAGGGATACCGCGTTACACCGGAACTCATTGAACGCGTGCGATCTGGCGCTTGGAGCCCGGATTCCAACGAGGCCGACAGGCAAAACCGCGATGCCCTCGCCGCTCGGGGTTATTGGCAGGCATTTCAAGAGGTCAAACTCGCCGTGGCCAAGATCATTGGCGGAGCAAACCCGGGAACAATAGTCCGAACTGCTCACCGAGAGTGGTATCGAGAGCTTTTCCAACCCTCAGTAGCTGCAGGATTGATTCCGGCAACAGCGCTCGCCGGCTACAGGAACGACTTCGTTTTCCTGAGGACATCGCGATACGTACCTCCACGTTGGGAAGCGGTTCGAGATGCGATGCCAGCGTTCTATGATCTCCTCGAATCCGAGACAGAACCGGCCGTTCGCGCGGTGCTGGGACATTGGCTAGTCGGTTATATCCACCCTTACATGGACGGCAACGGACGAATCGCCCGATTTCTGATGAACGCCATGCTCGCTTCCGGCGGCTTTCCGTGGACTGTAGTCCGAGTCGAGGATCGAAAGCGTTACCTCGGTGCACTAGACCGCGCAAGCATTGACTTGAATATAGCGCCTTTCGCCACCTTCCTCGCCGAGCGGGTAACTTGGTCTGTTTCACAACAATCCCGGACCGACCTACCTTAGTTCCTTTGGCCTACTGAGTGCGCTTGCCTACACTCATCAATTGGATGGTGCCGGGCCGCGCCCACCGCCAAACTTCCGTCCTTCACTCATCAGACATTGCTGGACTGGATAACCCCATCCCGTATAGTTGCGATGCGAGATATAGTACTGGGGACGCCGGTGGCCATGGCGGAGTGCAAATATCCATGATCGAACAATTCAGTGAAAATAGTGGACTGCTGCTCATCGACGTGCAAAAAGGCGTCGATGTCCTTGAGCACTGGGGCGGGCGAAATGGACGGCGCAATAATCCTCAAGCCGAGACGAATCTGCGTTTGCTGCTGGATGGCTGGCGAGTGCGCGGACTGCCGGTTTTTTATACTATGCACGACTCCCGAGAGGCGCGCTCGCCGCTCAAGCTAAGTCTGCCTACCGGCGATATCAAGGAAGGCCTTGAGCCGCAAGCCGGGGAAACCGTGGTGAAAAAGGACGTGAATAGCGGCTTTATCGGCACGAATCTCGAACTGATGCTGCAACGTCGGCGGATTCATCGCCTGATCGTCGCTGGTTTCTTCACGAACATGTGTGTTGAAACGACCGTTCGAATGGCGGGCAATCTTGGCTTCGATACCTATTTGGCGGCCGACGCCTGCGCCACCAGCAATCGCATCGGCATGGACGGCGTCGACCGGGATCCAGAATTGATTCACGACATGGCGGTGACCAGCATGAACGGGGAGTTCTGCACGGCCCTTTCGACTCCTGAGGTCCTGCGCCTGTTGAAAGGCAGCCTGGAGCATCTGTGTCGAACTCAAGGAAACGAATAAGGATCGATTAGAGGCGGTCAAACGCTTTGTACGGCAGCGGCCGCTGGGGAGAAACGCGCGGACGGTCACCCGCGAACTGTTTGCTGCCGCCACGATTGTCCCGGATTTTGACAGTAGGGATGTACTGATGAAAAAGTGCATTGCGGGGTCGGTTCTGCTTCTTGTTTTGGCCGTGGAGTTTGCCCATGCTGGCCCGGGCGAACGCCCTGCCTTGTCCAGCGTCATGGCACAAGTGTGGCGGGAGACTAATTTCCTGGAGACTGCCATTTCTCCGGATGCTCGGTGGGTTGCCTGGTCCCAATCGACTGCACCGGATGAAAAGGCTCTCCTCGTGGGATCAGCTATCTATCTCGCCCCGGCCTCTCACCACCATGACCCGCAGCAGATCACTGCCGTTTCACAGACCCATGCTGATGCGGCCCGGGGGATCCGGGAAAAGGCATTGGCATGGTCTCCCGACAGCTCGTCTCTCGCCTTTCTATCCGATGCGCAACAGCGCGGGCAGTTCCAACTCTACATCACGCGCCCGGGCACGCATTCGGTCCGACAACTGACCCACTTGAAAGGCTTTCTCGCCTCGCCCTCCTGGTCCCCCGACGGTCGGAGCATTGCGCTCCTCTTTACGGAAAACGCAA
>JALYIG010000033.1 GCA_030775885.1 Acidobacteriota bacterium
GCTCCGCGAGACGGATGGTCTCGGCCGATTGCTGGAGGGCCTTGATGGCGGGGACGGCGTCTAGGGTTTGGAGGCGCTGCTGGTAGCGGTCGACCTCTCCGGCGACGATGGTCTCGGCGGCAGCGGCTTCGCGGCCACGGTCTGCGAGGTTGGCGGCGGCGGTCTGCTGGAGGTCGTCGATGTCGTAGACGAAGCAGCCTTCGACCTGGTTCATCTTTGGATCGACGTCGCGGGGGACGGCGATATCGATGAAGAACATGGGACGGTTGCGGCGCGTGTTGATGAACTGCTGGCCGTGAGCGCGGGTGAAGATGTGGCCTTCGGCTCCGGTTGAAGTGATGACGATGTCGGCGCGGCTGGCCTGAGCGTGAAGCCGCTCGAACGGGATGACCTCGGTCGAGCATGCGATGGCCTTGGGGTCGTTGGCGATCTGCTGGGAGATCTGCTCGGCGACGTGACCGGCGATGACGGCGGCCTTCTCCTGCGTGCGGTTGGTGACCAGGATCGATGTCGCTCCCTGCTGGATGAGGTGGCGGGCCGCGAGTTCCGACATCTTGCCGGCTCCCACCAGAAGCACCGTCTTGCCGTGAAGCGAGCCGAAGATTTTGCGGGCCAGATCGACCGCGACCGAGGCGATGGAGACGGAGGAGCTGCCGATTTGCGTCTCGGTGCGGACGCGCTTGGCGACGGAGAAGGCGCGCTGGAAGAGCGGCTCGAGCGTGGTGGAGACGGCTCCGACTTCGCGGGCAACGGTGTAGGAATCTTTGACCTGACCGAGAATTTGCGGCTCGCCAACGACCATGGAATCGAGCGACGAGGCGACGCGGAAGAGGTGGCGAATGGCTTCGCGCTCGCGGAACTCGTAGAGGTGCGGCTCGACCGTGTTGGCGGGGACGGCGAAGTATTCGTGCAGAAAGCGCAGCAGACTGGGATTGACGGTGTCGCTGGGTTCATCCTGCCAGGTGATGAACTCGACGCGATTGCAGGTGGAGAGGATGAGAGCTTCGCGGATGCCAGGCTGGTGCGCGAGCGTGCGGATGGCGTCGGGCAAGCGCGCGGCAGAGAGCGACAGGCGCTCGCGGACTTCGAGCGGCGCAGTGGTGTGATTGACACCGACGAGAACGAGCGAGCCGCCGCGGGTGCAGTGGGGCTCGGCCTCAGAGGCCGGCCGGACAAGCGTCAATCTTTGCGGCTGAGGCTGGCTCTGGCTCATGGCGTTGAGAACCTGTGGACGGCGGAGAACTGGTTGGCGGCCCAGACGAAGAGGACAACCATCACGATAAAGCTGGAGAGATAAACGGCGCGGCGGCCGCGGAGTCCAGAGGCGCGGCGGATGAAGACCATGGCGACGTAGGCGATCCAAAGGCCGAAGGTGAGCAGAATTTTAGGATCACCGAAGTACTTTGCGCCGAAGTCCTGCTGCGCAATGACGGCTCCGATGAGCAGGCCGGCGGTCATGCAGGGCAGACCGAAGAGGAGCGTCTTGAGGGCGATCTGGTCGATGGTCTCGAGGGGCGTGTCCAGCGGGGTGAGGCCTCGCTTGGCGGGCGACTTGGACTTGAGCCGGCGCTCCTGCACGAGGTAGAGCAGCGAGGCCAGCAACGAAACGCCGAGCGCCGCGTAAGCGGCGAGCAACAAGGCTATGTGGAAGAATATCCAGCCAGTGCGGATGGGAGTGGAGAAGGTTTCCTGGCCGGGACGAAATGCGGCCAGCGTCGCCAGGATAAAGACGATGGGAAGGACGAAGACTCCAAGCGATACGCTGTGATACCAGGCGTAGACGATTAGGAACGCGATGGCGAGGATAAGCGCAAGGAGCGACTGAAGTTCGTGGGTCTCGACCGGGAGGCGGTGGTGGGCGGCGTTGAGCGTCTCCGCAAGCGAGACGAAGTGGAAGAGGACCGCTGCGATGGCGGACGGGATGGCAAGATTACACCAGCGCGGCCGGTTGTAGAGGGCCGCGGGCAGCACGGCGAGAGCTGCAACGCCGTAGAGAAGAACCGCGAATCGGAGCCAGAGGAGGGTCATTGAGTCAGAAAACGAAGGGCCACTTCGTAGTATATCCGGCGCTAATTGAGCGGAGTGCTGAATGTGCGTCGCGGTCATGCTGGTTAAAGACTGAGGCACATAGGCATAAGTAGGCTGTGATGGGCATCACAGCGGGTGTGGTTAGGTGGGCTACAGGGGAGTGTAGCGGGGCATAGCCCAACGGCTGAAGCCTCGGTTTCTGCAAGGCTCTGGAAGCCAAGCCTGAAGGCTTGGCCTACCTAGATGCACTGCACTTACTTTCCCTTTACTAGCACGCCACCTTTGACTACGGTTTCGATGTGCTCGAGGACTTCGATCTTCTGGAGGGGGTCGGAGGGGACGGCGATCAGGTCGGCGAAGTGGCCGGGCGTGAGCGAGCCTACGTCGGCGGAGCGGCCGATGAGGTCGGCGGCGGAGGTTGTTGCGGCGCGGATCGCCTCGGTGGGCGTCATGCCGTACAGGACCATGTAGTGGAACTGCTTGGCGTTGTCGCCGTGGGGATAGACGCCGGCATCGGTGCCGAACGCCATCTTCACTCCAGCTGCGTGCGCTTTGCGGAAGTTGTTGCGCTGGGCCTGGCCGACGCCGCGCTCCTTGTTGAGGAGCTCTTCGGTCATGCCGATTTTGGGGCCGACCTGGAGAATGTAGTCATCGTTGTAGATGTCCATGACGAAATAGGTGCCGTGGGCTTTGGCCAGGGCGATTCCCTCGTCGTCGACCAATGAGGCGTGTTCGATGGAGTCGATGCCGGCCTCGATGGCCCACTTGATGGATTGAGCGCCGTGGGCGTGGGCGGCGATCTTGCGCCCAGCCTGGTGTGCGGTGTCGGCTGCAACCTTGAGTTCTTCGAGGGTGTATTGCGGCGCGCCGGGTTGATCGCCCTTGGAAAGCACTCCGCCCGAGGCCATGATCTTGATGACGTCGACGCCGTACTTGACCTGCTCGCGGATGGTCTGGCGGACCTCTTCGGGGCCGTCAGCGATGCGGAAGTCGCGATGCGTAGGAAAAAGGGTGACACTGGTTTCGGGCGAGTAGTTGTTGAGATCTCCGTGGCCGCCGGTGATGGAGAGGCCGGGGCCTGAAGCGACCATGCGTGGTCCAGGAATGTATCCGGCGTCGATGTTCTTGCGGAGATCGACAGCTAGGAATGCGGGCGAGCCGACGTCGCGGACCGTGGTGAAGCCGGCTTCGAGGGTCTTCTTGGCGTTGACTACGCCTCCGATGGCCGCGTCGTAGGGAGTCTTGGTAAAGGAGAGGATTTCTTCGTAGCTGTCGGCGCGGCTGCTGAGGTGCGTGTGGCAGTCGATGAGGCCGGGGAGGACGTAGTCGGCGGAGAGGTCGAGGAGTTGGGAGCCGGCGGGCGGGACGAAGCCGGCTGGCTCGATGGACTTGACTCGCTGGTTGGCGATGACGAGGGTGATGTTATCAGCGTACTGGCCGGTTGTGGGGTCGAAGAGATGGCCGGCGCGAATGTAGCTGGTGACCGGGGGCTGCTGGGCTGGTGCGATTCCCGTGATTAAGGTGGAGAGCAGGATAACGGGCACAGCCAGAATAGATCGCATGAGGAAGCTCCGAGAAAGTATGGTTTCATCTTATGGCCTCGACGGTTCGACACTTGTCAGGCGCATGACTGCGGCGGAGTGCTGTATTCTGGGCCTTCGGTGAGCGAGACGATTCAGATAGACCAAACGCGGGCGGCGGCAGAACAAACGCCGGTGATGCGCCAGTATTTTGCTGCAAAAGAGGCGCATCCGGATTGCCTTATGTTTTGCCGGATCGGGGACTTCTACGAACTGTTTTATGAGGATGCAATTGTCGCTTCGCGCGAGTTGCAACTGACGCTGACGGCTCGCGACCGCGAGAAGAAGCAGCCGATGTGCGGGGTTCCATACCACGCGGCCGAGCAGTACATTCAGCGGCTTCTGCGTAAGGGATACCGGGTGGCCCTATGCGAGCAAATGGAAGATCCCAAGCTGACCAAGAAGATTGTGCGCCGCGAGGTGACTCGGGTGTTGACGCCGGGGACGGTGGTCGACTCGGGGTTGGGGGCCGAGCAGAGCAACTGGCTGGCGAGTGTGTGCGTGCGGGGTGCAGGCGCGGGGATGTGCGTGGGGCTGGCGCAAATGGATCTGTCTACCGGGGAGTTTCGGGCTACAGAATTTTCCGGGGCTGCGGCCTGGACGCAGTTGGTGGATGAGGTGGGGCGGTTACGTCCCGTGGAAATGCTCTTCGCCGAGGCGGGACTGGTGGGAGTTCAGGGTGGGCGGCAGGCTACGCTGAGGGATGCAGGCGCGGCGGCGGATGCAGGCGATGGCGGTGAATTCGACGGGGTGAGGACGAAGACGCGGCTCGAGGACTGGGTTTATACGGCTGACTATGCCTTGCCCTTGCTGCGAAAACAGTTTGCAGTGCAGTCGCTGGATGGGATGGGGCTGGCCGGGCATGAGGTGTCGGCGACGGCGGCTGGGGCGCTGGTGCATTACTTGCAGAAGACGATGCAGGGTGGGCTGGAACATATTGATTCGATACGTTTCTTTGAGAGAGCTAGATGCCTGGTTCTGGATGCGGTGAGCGTACGTAACCTGGAGTTGGTTGAGCCGCTGTTTTCGGGCGAATCGATACAGACAACCCTGTTCCACACCTTGGATGAGTGCTCGACTCCGATGGGAAAGCGATTGCTGCGGGCGACGCTGCTGCGGCCTTCGAGCAATTTGGCGGAGATTGAAGCTCGACTGGATGCGGTGGCTGAGGCGACCGGGGATCTGCCGCGTAGGGAAGGATTGCGGCGGGCGATGGGCGGGTTGCTGGATCTCGAGCGACTGCTTGGCCGGGTGGCGCTCGATTCGGCCGGACCTCGGGAAGTGATGGCACTGGGAGCGACGCTAGCTTGTCTGCCGGGGGTTCGTGAGGCAGTAGGACAGCTTGAGGCGAGGCGGTGGAAGGAGCTTGGAGGCGGGTTTTCCTCAAAGATTTCCACAGAGGCGCACGACGATTACAGCAATATTTCAAATGACTTAGACGTAAACAGTAGGAT
>JALYIG010000034.1 GCA_030775885.1 Acidobacteriota bacterium
ATGCAGGGGTGTGGGGTTGCGATCCAAAGCGGCCACCCAGGGGGCGACCGCGCGCAGCAGGAGACGCATGCTTAGCTCTTGTTCCGCGATCGGATCAACTGCAAGAAACCAGGGCAGTTGTCCGGACGAAGCCGCGCGACGGAGCGTACCGATGAGGCGGCCTCCTGCCATTCGATATATTGCTCGCCAGAATCTGGATCGTACAAAGCGACTGATCTTGCTCAACTGTCCTTTGCGCACAAGATCGAGCCCCATGGCCAGCGCTCGCGATTGCCATCCTTCGGATGGCCCCGAGGAGTCGATCATGAAGGTATCGATTGCAAGCAGACCGGCAATATCGCGGTCCATTTGTTGTAATCGGAGCGCGACAGCGTAGGCAAAGTGTCCCCCCAGCGACGCGCTTGCGATCCGGATTGGACCATGCGGCACAGCGGAGGCCATCTGAGTTGCCAACTCTTCAATCAGATTCTCGGCGGAGAATCCCTCGGCCGCGTAGCGCCGCCATCCGGGATAGTCGATTACTTCGAGATCGAAAGCATCGCCGAGGCTATCCCGCAACACGGCGAGTTCGGCCTCCCCAGCGCCAGCTCCGGGAAGAAAAAGGAAAGAGTTGCGCGGGCCGGTCATGCCTGGGACTCCACTGTCTCATGGGAAGGCACAGGCACATGGGAACGCACACGCGAAGCGAGATGCGAAGAGAGCCTGCGCGCGGTGTAGTCCGCACCGATAACGAAACGGAAGAGCGGACCGAAGCTCATCGCTGAGGTCGCACCTACGAAATGCAGACCCGGGACGGAGGATTCAAAGTTGGCGTTCAGCTTAGGGAAACGCTCGATGCGTTGAATTTCGGCGCGCAACTCAGGATCGAGGAAGCAAAGCCGTTCGACGGAGATGTCATATCCACTACCGGCGATCACGTGATCGACTTCGAGCGGGCGTACTTCCCCGCTCTTCCCGTTGCGTATCTGGAGCAGCACGCTGCCATTCGCGACGCGCGCGTCAACTATAGATGAATCCAGATGGGCGGGAACGCGGTTGTCGAAGCGCTGGCGGAGCCACCAGGCGCCTTCGGCGGGAAGATGCTTCTTGACGAACCGGGTGCGGAATCCTTCCGGGAAGCGATGCATCGCACCGGGAAAGCGGGTAAGCGCCCAGCCCTTGGGGCCAGTACCGAGCCCTGAGATAGGCGAGCGGAGGCGACGCCAAAGGCTACGTTTGAGCTGGACCTGATTGTGCCAGAGTATCTTCTCTTCCCGTACCAGCAACTGCGGATGAGCCCCACCCTCGTAGAGTAAGGCGGCGGCTTCCAGCGCGGATTGGCCGGCACCGACAACGGCAATCCTCTGCCCGGCATAGGAGGTGAAGTCACGAATGTCCGACGTGTGGGTATAGCGATTTTGGGGCAAGGCCGCAAAGCTATCTGGAACTTTAGCGAAGAAGGACAGCCCGGTCGCGACAACTAAATGCGAGGCGAAGAACTGCTCCCCATTAACAAGTTTCACCACGAAGCCACCGGGCGCCCGGCCGACGTGCACAGCGTTAAGGGGTTCGACCCAGGGAACATTGTTTTGCTGGAACCACAGCCCGTAGTCGGTGAAGTTGGCCATGGAACAAGGCTCAAACGTCTCCAGTCCGCGGGGCCCGTTGTAGTCGGCGAAGGAGAAGCCTGGACGGGGCGTCGAGAGATTTGTTCCGAAGCAATAGGATTTGAGATAGCGCTCGCCCGCCGCTTGAGCGATCTGCGACCAGAACTGCATGGGGCGGCCGACGATGCGATGATCTACGTTGAGCCCTTTGAGATGTGCCGCGAGGGAAAGTCCATAAGGGCCTGCTCCAATCACTGCCACGTGTGTGCTTCTCATTGGCCCACCCTTGCTACTGCCAGTTCTGTGTCCGGCACTGCGCGCGGAGTGGATTCGAGAAATCTTGGGAAGGCCTTGATGCCAAGATAAAGTTCCGACAATGCATGAATCACGCTGGGCATTCTGTCCTTGCTGTCCATCGCGAAGTCGACTGCGTGACTGGCATGTTCCTTGGTCCACGCTTTCCACTTACTCCGCTCCTTGAGCGAGATGCGGCCGGTGAGTGTTTTGGCCACAAGAATGGCCCGGAGGGTGAAGCTATCGTAAAAGACAACTGGAAAGTCCTGGTCAAGCGCATTCGACTTGGCTATCGCTTCGTGCAGGGCGTTGGTCTGACCCGACGCCTCGAGATAGGCGAACAATGGAAGCGGCATGCCACGCCTGATGTCCATCCCGACTTGATTGAACAACCTCGCATTGAAGTCGATCGCCGCCCAATTACCGGCGAATCGGATAAATTCGACTTCGAATATTCCAAAGTAGTTGAGTTCCTTGCAAAGCTTATAGACCGCGGCTGAAAGCGCCGGATCGGCTCTCCTGGACTCAAAGCATATGCCAACGCCGGCAGGGCGCGACCGTTGAAATATCTTGGTGCCGATGCGGGTAACGAAGTGCTTCCCAGAGCGATCCATGTATCCCGAGACGGAATAGACTCCCTCGTTGGGCTCATCCACGAACTGCTGGAGGACGGGAAGGCTGGCATCCGGGAGATATTCGTTCTCAGCGGAGAAAGTTTCGCGGCCTATTATCCGCCGATAGAGATCAATCAACTCTGTGGCCGAATGAGCAACCAGGCCCTTATCGTTTCTAAGCCGGTGCACATGCGTGCGCGGCTTAATGAGAATTGGATAGGGCAAAGTAGGAGCCAGTTCGATTAATTCGCGCAACGAACGGGATTCCCAACTAGGCAACACGGTGAGACCGGCCTTAATCACCGCTTCGGTAAAGAGCTGCTTGTCGAGTAACTTTCGCATGCTGTCGATGGACGCCTGGCTGAGCAAGAAGTATTGCTTGAGCAGGTCGGCATTGAGTGTATAGAGCCAAGCAGTTTGGTCGGATGTGGCCAGGAGCACCTGACCGGGTTCGGCAGCTCCGATCTGAAGCAGGCGCTCCAGAAATCGCTCACTGTCCTTCTCCGGAGGCCCGGAGTAAGAGCGAGCGACGCTGCGAGACCAGGCAGATGCTGTGAACGGATCGGTGGAGATCACGCCGACGCGAACGCCGGCCGCGCCAAGATTTCGTGCTGCGGCAATGGTACCGCCGGAAGAACCTGTAGCAAAAAGCACTGGAGGCTTTTTGCCCGCGACAGGAGTCGGTTCTCCGGAAAGATATTCCCGACCACCTGCTATAGAATTCAGCGTACCCATGGTTCCATCATTCGAGCGATTCATATTGTATGTCTATCCTTGCTTTACAACTTTGGATTGGCACAGGCAGTTTAGTAAGACAAATTACAGTCGGTCATAAATCGATGGGTAGCTCTGGACTTTCCTAGTCTCACTGATTTATTGAATGAGTCAAGAGAAATCCTTCAATAAATCCAATTGGATATCTACAGCCAAACTTCAGTAACTAGAAAATCTGGAAGCAGTAATAGCTTCGTAATGGTTCATTGGTTTCTGAGTTCAAATATTTCGGAAAATATTAGTTTTTGTCTGCATACTTTCTAACTCCATTTCAAAGTCATCTTAGGCAACTATCGATCTCGCTTGCCTACCAAGCTTAACGATGGCAAATGATCGAGGTTGTTCTATAGCTCTGGTCCGATCAAAAGACATGCAATATTATGCATATAAATCCAAGTTTAAAACCTTGGAGTTCGGATAAGGGAGGAGAATCGTAAGTTATCGTCTCTCCAAGTGGTATGTCAACTGAATTCTGACGCGCGATAGCGATTGGCGACACACGACGTACAGAAATTAATGAAGAACTCGGGAAAAGTAGCGCCTTTTAGTTAGGCTTAATAACGTCTATGCGCTGTTTTCGTCGGGTCGGCCACACAGGTTTGATCGGCCAGGTATCGGTATTTTTGCGTCGGGTTGAAATGATGATTATGGTGCTTGTGGGCATGGCGGGGAACACGTTATGAGGTGGCACCACCGTACTCGCCTATGTGCTGGCCGACGCCAATGGCAACGCGTCGTGCAATCCTGGGCAGCAACTTTAACAGCCCGCTGTCATCCACCCGGCCACGCGCATCTCCGCTCAACTGGCCAACGTTGCCTCTGAGCCTCGCCCTTCTATTTTTGACCGCGAGTTTCTTTGCCGCGCTTCTCATTCGCGTCCGCAACTCTGCCCTGCTGCTTCTCCTCATCCCGGACACTGCGAATCGAAGCGATGACGGGCTTCTCCCACCAGGCACAACAGTGACTCTATAAATCTCCGGTGCGCAACAAACTGGTCCTCTGCGCATTTGCGCGAGAGATCAATGGCGAATTTGGCTGGGTGCGATGTGATAGATTCAAGAAGTCCGCGGTATTGCGGAGAGATGGCCGAGTGGCTGAAGGCGCACGCTTGGAAAGCGTGTATACCGCAAGGTATCCAGGGTTCGAATCCCTGTCTCTCCGCCATTATTTTCCTACTCACAGCTGACTTGGGGCGGCTATCGAGCGGGCGCAAACCGCCGCGGCACTTCCCTTCCCAAATCCTTGAATAACGTTGGCAGTCATACAGTCTGTTGGCGTCTGCCCTACGATCTCGCCCCCCAGGCAGCCATAAAGCGCAAATCCCCAGCCTCTGCACGATGTGCTATCAGCTTGCAATCCATCGAGAAATGAGATGACCCCTCCTCGTTCGCCGCCTTTTGTGCGACGTGGACGTGGACGGGATGAGACGGCCCCGGCTGCACTCCAAGGCCGGTGAAGTGCCGCGGTCGGGCCACAGCTGCCGAGCCCTGCCGTTCGAAACGGCGATTGTCGAACGGTATCGGGGTCGCGAGTAGCCGGTGGAAGAAGGGTTGATCGAGCTGCATTGATCGGGAGTGAGTGTTCGGAGTGTTGGAAGACTCTAACTCAATTGTTGTGGGGCACGTCGCGTGCCTGGATCCCGTACGCTCCACGTTGCTAAGCAAAATAGTGGTCTCTCTACACACTTCCTTCTCTACAGGAAGATGAGAAGTTGACTCTATCTACGGGCCCCAATGAGACGGCGATGTAATTTGAGACAGATTACCAGAAAATTGAAGGAGATTAATTCGGCCGGTAACACCACCACGCTTAGTTCTAAGTTACGAAGGTTATATAACTGCCCCGGGTTGTCATGAAAATTGATCGATCACTGCGATTAATTGATTGACACGCTCGCCTCGCCAACCTAAACTCGCGAAACTCCCCTATTGCTATTGCTCCGCCGAATTCCCTTTTAAGAGGTGTTCCCGTGCTGTCTTCCCGCTTGCCCCTGTACAAGTCTTTCGGCCTGCTAGTTGGGCTCCTCTTCCCTGCTTTATTGTCGGGTCAGGTCACGACCATCAACGTCAATAACGCCTCGGTGGTTCAAAGCTCGGTCAAGCGATTCGGGATCAATCTGGGGAATCAAGACTTCTATGACTCCGGCCAGA
>JALYIG010000035.1 GCA_030775885.1 Acidobacteriota bacterium
GCATTGAACCTCTCTGTTATCGTGAACTCATGACTTGTCTCTCCCTGGTTCAGGACCACACAACGACGCACGAATCTGTCTTCAGTGCGCATTCTGTGGGCTGTGTGGAGAGCTAAGTTATTGAAGCGGGAGTAGTTCAGTGGCAGAACGTCAGCTTCCCAAGCTGAATGTCGCCGGTTCGATCCCGGTCTCCCGCTCCAGAATCGCATCACCCAACCAACCCTCTGCACCGCAAAAATCGCGAGCCGTGAATCTTTAGTGAATAAGACTCGCGGTCTTTTGCTGCGACTTGTCGCGATCTACCAGTGCCATTGCTTCAGGCATGAAAGTGGACGCCTTGTTGATTTCAGGATCAGCCTGCGCACGTACTTTCAGGCCCTCAAGTTGACCGAACTGCGAGGTGAATAGTTCCGCCTTGATGTTGGCCTTGATCCAATCCGACACACCATTGATATCGTTGTCGGTGCAGTCCACCTGGTTGACCTTCAGGAACTCCTTGAACTGCTGCACCATGGCGTCGTCCACGTTGAATTCTTTGGTGACGGTGTGGCTGGCCAGATAATGCCTGGCGAAGGATCCGATCCCTGAATTGACAAAGACATAGTGCTGGTACAGAGAAGCCTGGAAGTGATTAAGATCGGGCACTTCGATCTTCTCGTCCGGAGTGATACCGCCACCGCCATACACTGTGCGGCCAGAGTCAGTCAGCTTCACTTCAAGGTTGGACTTGTCAGCCTTCTTCGCACCATCGCGCACGTAGTAATAGTCGTATAGAGAGAGGCCATCGTAGGAGCGCTGGATCAGCCGGCCCGATGGCGTGTAGTAGTGGTAAGTGGTTAACGCGAGGCCAGTATCCTCCGAGATCTGGAACACGGTCTGCACCAGACCCTTGCCGAACGTAGTCTCGCCCACGATCAGCGCGCGATCGTGATCCTGCAATGCGCCCGAAACAATCTCTGCAGCAGAAGCAGTGTTGCGGTTCACGATGACGACGATGGGAAACTTGTCCGATCCTTCTTCGCCGTGGGCCGCGCGATAAACCTGGTCCGGAAACGCACGCCCGCGCTGGGAAACGACAATCTGACCCTTCTGCAAAAATTTGTCGGACATGTTCACGGCCTCATTCAGCAGGCCTCCCGGATTGGCGCGAAGGTCGATTACCAGGCCATGCAGATTTCCGTTTGCCGACTGGAATTTCTGCAACGCCTCGCCTACTTCGCGGCTGGTAGTCTCCATAAAATTGGTGACGTGGATGTAGCCGATGCCCGGCTTCAACAGGAAGGCCAGATCGACCGAGTAGCGCGGGATCTCATCGCGAACCAGATCAAACGTCATCGGAGTTTCTTTGCCTTCACGCGACATCACCACGCTGACATGGGTTCCCTTGGGCCCTTTCAGCATGCCGGCAACAGCGGCGGAGTCGAGCCCATCGGCCGCCTTGCCGTCGACCGACATAATCACGTCGCCGGGACGGATGCCGGCCTTGAACGCAGGCGTGCCTTCAAACGGGCTAAGCACCACGATGTGGATCAGGCCCGCTTTGTCCGGCTGCGGCTGGATTGACATACCCACGCCGTAATACTTGCCGTGCTGATCTTCGCGCATCTGCGCAAAGGCCTTCGGATCGTAAAAGTTCGAGTGCGGATCAAGCACATGAAGCATGCCCGGGATCGCGCCGTCGTAAATGGCTTTGTCGGTCTTGTCCTGGTCCAGCGGCTCGGCGTAGTTCTGCTCCACGATCGAGTACACGTTGGTGAACTCATGCAGCGAATCGCGGAGCGTGGATTCGTCGGATGCGGACTGGGCCGCTACCTTCTGGCTGATGAACGAGCCCAGAACGGCGCATGACGCCAGAACTAAAGTCACGGAAAAGAGAGCGCGTCGAGTGCGTGGGGCCATCTGCGTTGGATACCTCGAAAGGGAGTGCGAAAGCAATCGGCGTCCGGTACAAGTAAAGCCGGTTTGCTCAATAAACCCCACTCCAGCGTTTGACGAGTATATCACTCGTTCCGTGAGCAAAAGAAGCCGGAAGTCGCCCGAAAGGTGTATTGCCACGCCGCCCTCCGTCACAGCGAACCTCACACGGTTGCTAAGGATCAGAAGAGGTATGGAGGCCGGATTGGTGCGCGCGGCGCAGGGCAGATAGAATAGGACAACTGGATATCGTGCGGCTGGCTCCAAAGTCAAAGTACATACCAGACCCGGCTCGGCGGTTGCAGAATGGCTGGCGGATTGGGCAGATTGCCGGAAACTAGGCAATGGAAGTGAGAGAGACTTTTGAATTTTGTAAAATCGAACTCTGTGGATACGATGCGAATCAGGTTGGTCTATGCTGCTCCGCGGCGGCTTTTCGGAAGGTCCGCAAAGCCCTCCTTTTTGATGGTTCCAGCGCTGACCCTCGCGGCAATGCTTGCAGGCTCAGCGGCGGCTCAGATACAGGCGCCGAGATATCAAAGCCCCATCCAGGCTCCAAAGCCACAACTCCCGGGCCTTCCAGTGCCACCGGCGATAACGCCCAATGCGACCGTGGTGGAATACCCCATCGCCCGCGTGAACAACCAGATCATCGACAATAGCGACTACCTCCGCGGGCAGCGCGACCTGCTGGCCGAGGCGGAGCGCGCAAATGCGACCCCCGCCGAAATTCAGGCCCGGCAGAAGGACCTGCTGCGCGACATGATCGACCAGCAATTGCTTCTCTCGCGCGGCACTGAGTTGGCCATCAACGCCGACTCGGAAGTGGTCCGCCGGCTGGACGATATTCGCAAGCAAAATCACATGGACACCATGGAGGACCTGGAGAAGGCAGTCCGCCAGGAAGGGCTCTCCTACGAAGACTTCAAAGCGAACATCAAAAACAGCATCGTGAGCCAAGAAGTGGTGAGCGACGAAGTCGGCCGCAAACTCAGCCTGACCGCCAGGCAGGAGCAGGAATACTACGACGCCCACAAACAGGAGTTTGCCCGGCCCGAGCAAGTTCGTTTGAGCGAGATTCTCATCCCCACCCCGGATGATGCGACCGATGCGCAGGTTGCGCAGGCCCAGGCCAAAGCCACCGAAGTGATCGGCAAGCTGAAGGCGGGCGCGAAGTTTGTGGACATGGCGAAGCAATACTCCGGCGGTCCAAATGCAGATAAAGGTGGAGACCTCGGGGATTACTGTCCCACCGGAAGCCCAGCTTCTCCGAGTTGCAGTCAGCTTGGTTCAAAGCTGCTGGATGAGCCAGTGTTCGCTCTTCAGGCAGGCCAGTGGACCGCTCCGATCCGGACCCGTCAGGGATTTGTGATCGAGCAGGTAACCGAGCACACGCCGGGAGGAATTCCCCCTCTCAGCGCCGTCGACCGTCAGATACAGGAAGCAATCTACCAGCAGGCGATTCAGCCTGCGCTGCGCAAGTATCTGACCGATCTGCGGGAGAAGGCATACATCTACATCGAGCCCGGCTTTGTCGATTCCGGTGCAAG
This sequence comes from Acidobacteriota bacterium, assembly GCA_030775885.1. Taxonomy (GTDB): domain Bacteria; phylum Acidobacteriota; class Terriglobia; order Terriglobales; family Acidobacteriaceae; genus Edaphobacter. The sequence continues at coordinate 3,465 of JALYIG010000035.1, forward strand.
CCCTCGGGAGACCAAGTCGGTGTACGTGGGAGCCACGCTGCCTCCGGTGAAGAAAAAGACGACTGCGAAGGCACGCCTCGACAACGCGCACCCCGCGCCTGTGTCGACAGCGGCATCCACACCGTCAACTCCCACTGCTAAATCCAACACGCTCACCCCAGTGAAGCTCACAAAGTCCGGGAAGCCGAAAAAGATCAAGCGCGAGAAGATCCGTTACGGCCAGGCCCCGCGCAACTCGCTGCCGTCTGCGCCCGAAGAAACGCTTGCGAACGGCGCAGATCAGGGCCCCGGAGCAACCTCCAGTTTGCTGCCCGGCCCTGCGCCAGGCGCTGCGATGGCCTCCGCCGATCAGACAGCTTCAACCTCCTCCGAGGAAGATCCACTGGCCGCAGCCGCGGCCTCCAAGGGCAAGACGCGGTACAGCGATCGCGCCCCGATTGAAGCGAAGGTCAAGGCAGCCGAGAAGGCGGCCAAAATCAAGCAGAAGGTTGCCGCTGCTCCTCTCCCCATGACCGCGGAAGAGAAAACCGTGCAGCAGTTGCAGAACGCTCCTCTTCAGCAGCCTGCGGATAAAGGCAAAAAGAAAAAAGTCAAGGGCGCGCCCAAGGAGCGAATCCAGGAGAAGGCTCCTGCGCCGCCCGCACCCAAGCCGGACGCGAACCCCATCCCGCCGAAGAGCGTGCGCGACAACGGCGAGCCCGTGGTTACGCCTTCACCGAATCCTTCCACTCTTCCGCCTGTCACCGCGCCGGCACCCGGATCGCCCGTCAATATGACCCCGGCAACCCCGGCAAATCCAGCGCCGCAGCCTCCGCCCTCGCAGTAGAAGTTCGCACAATGAACCCGTCATCCTGAGCGGAGTTTGGCGCGCTTTTGCGCCAAACGGAGTCGAAGGACCCCGATCTGTCCCGTCATGCCACGACCGCTTGCCACTTTCAACCTGAATCTTGATTTCGCTGCCCTACCCTACATTTCGATAGAGCCTGGCTTCACCGCGATCGCCAAGCCTGGCCTTCTCAATTCATCGATCTCCAGCTGCCGCGGCAACTCTCTCTAGCGACGAATCGCACTGGAGACGTATGCTTGGCAGCATGAAAGATTTCTTTATCGAAGACGCGCCAAAGTTCGACGGCGTGTCGGTCACAACGTTCTTTGTCATCTCATCCCTTTCCGTTCGCGACAAGAAGACAGGTAGCGGCCAGTACCTCGCAATGACTCTGGCCGACAAAACAGGCTCGATGGAAGCTCGCATGTGGGACGACTTCGCCTCTGCCATCCCCAACTGCGCGGAAGGCTGCTATGTCAAAGTGCAAGGGCAGGTCGCAAAATACCAGGGAAAGTTTCAGATCACGCTGACCAAGATGCGCCTCGCCGCTGCCTCGGAGCTCGACACCGCCGACTTTGTCCCCACCACCAAGTTCAACATCGACGAGATGTGGGCGGAGCTGCGCGGCTACGTCGACGGATTCCACAACGCCAACCTCCAGCGGCTCGTCTGTTCATTCCTCGATGACGAAGCAATTGGCACGGCGTATCGCGAAGCTCCGGCCGCCAAGGTGTTGCACCACGCATGGATCGGTGGCCTGCTGGAGCACGTGCTGACACTGGTACGCGTATGCCAGGCCGTCGTCCCCTTTTATCCCGAAGTGGACCGAGACCTCTTGGTGACGGGTGCGATCCTGCACGACGTCGGCAAGATACGCGAGTTGAGTTGGGGATCAGGGATCAGCTACACACTCGAAGGCCAGATGATCGGGCACATCTCCATCGCGCAGGGAATGCTGCGCGACAAGATCGCGACGCTCCCGGAATTCCCCGAGAAGCTCCGGGTCCTGGTCGAACACATGATCCTGAGCCATCACGGCAAGCTTGAGTTCGGTTCGCCCAAGTTGCCGATGACGCCCGAGGCAATCCTGCTGAGCGCGCTGGACGATGTCGAAGCCAAAATGCAGGCGATGCGCAACGAGTTCGGACGCGACGCAGCCTCCGGCAAGAGCGGCACCGAAATGACCGATTGGGTTCGCAGCATGGAACGTCCACTGCTGAACTCCAAAGCTTTTCTAGACGAGCCGTAACAACCGATTTCGGCATACCATCCACCGGTGACCCAAACCGCCCGGCGACCCGAACGCTCCGGCGACCCAAATGCTCCGGCTACCCAAACGGGCCAGCGACTCAAACATTCCAGCGACTCAATCGTTACGGCGACCCAAACGTTCCGGCGACCCAAACGTTCCGGCGACCCCAAACGTTCCGGCGACCCAAACGCTCCAGCGACCCAAACGC
>JALYIG010000036.1 GCA_030775885.1 Acidobacteriota bacterium
GGCTCAGCCTGCAACGCACGCCGGAGAGCCACCAGCGCTGGCAGTCCACCACCACGCTCACACCGCTCTCGCTGATTTTCGCGGCCTTCGTCACCAGCCTGATCTTCGCCGGCATCCACGGCGCGCAGGTCGGCTATGCGTGGGGGGCCATGCTGGTCCTGTTTTGCATCTCGCTGGTGCTCACCTTCGTGCGCGTCAAGACGCGTTCCGTCGCCGCGTCCACCCTCGTCCACTGCGCCTACAACAGCTTCATCTTCCTCAGTATGATCGCTGCGACCGGCGGCTACCGCCACCTCGACCGCATCACGAAGTAAGATACGTCAGGCCGTGCGACGACTTACTTTCCGACCATCAGGATCGTAAACGAACCCGGCACTGCAGCGCCCTGGCGTCCATAACCACCGCCACCGCCTGGCCCGCCTGGCGCAGCAGCCGGAGCCGGTGGCGGAGGAGGCGGAGCACCGCGTTCCTGCGACATCGTAAACAGGTGCCCCGTCTTCGAGTCCATGGTGATCGTCCGCGCTCCATTCATCGTCTGCAGGTTCTGCTCCACTTCAAAACTGGTGGGGCTCTTCTCTTTCACGATCGTCATCGTCCCGTTGCCCTGCGAGCTGAAAGCCTCCATCGTCGCCGGATTGAACACTGCACCGTCCGACCCGCCAGCTAGCGGCAGGCTGGTCAAAATCTTGCCATCCTTCGCGCTCATGATCACCATCATCGGCTGTGCAGGCTGTGCCGGAGGATTGCCCGACCGTCCACACGCCGCAAACAGCACCTCGTTCTTCACATCGATTGCGAGCCCGTTGCATCCACCTTTGTCCACAAACGAGTAGTGCCCTACCGCCTTCATCGACGTCACATCCACCGCAGTCACCGAGCCCACAGCGTCCTGCATCACCACGTACAGCATGCCCTTGCCATCTGCCACGCCCTGCTCCGGCGTGCCGCCCAGGTCGATCGTGCCCAGCACCGTGCCATCCTTTGCGTCGATTACCGTCGCATCCTTGGTCGGATGGCTGAACACGTATACCCGCTCGTTGAACTTATCGAAGTAAATCCCGTCCGGTCGCGCCTGTCCGACGTCGATGTGCTTGATCAGCGCCATCGTCCTGGTATCGAACATCGACACCTGCGGATGGTCGCTGGTAAACCCGTGGCCATTCTTTGCGTCTACCGCCGCGCCGTTGCCGCCCACGCCCGCAATCTCTCCCACCGGCTTCAGCGTGTCCAGGTCGAAGATCGTCAGCCGTTGCGCTACCGCAGGGACTTCAGGCGTCGCATCCGTCGCCGGCACCGGCCGCGTTGCACCCCGCGGAATATACAGACGGCGTCCGTCGGCGTCGGCGTAGATGTAGTCCCAGCCACCCTCGCCGCCCACTTTCGCCCGCGTAATCACCTTGTACGGACCATCCGTCTGGGCCATCATGCTGATCGGCATAATCGCCGCCACCGCCACTGCAACCGCCATCACAAACTTGCGCATAGAGATTCTCCGCCGATCAGTATAAGACCGACGGCCAGTTTCACGTGTCTGGCTTAAGCTTTAGTGAAGGCTTCCTGGGCACGAGGCATGCACTGCGGCCGCAAAATCCTTCTCGATATGCACATGGTATGCACATGTGCTACCATCGCTCATGGCGAACACAGCGGCATCTCCCGAACGCGCAACCCACAGGACAGTCATCCTGCTGCGTCGCAGCGACAAGGCGAAACTGGAGCGGCTCGCCTCCAAGGAGAAAATTTCCTCAGCCGAAGTCATCCGGCGCTTCATCCGCCACGGCGATGCTCTCTTTCGCAATCAGCAGGAGGAACAGGTTATCGAGGCCGCACTGAAGATCATCTCGACCGCGGTTGCTGACACCAACGCCTCGCTCACGCGCACCATCGACAAACTCGACAAACTCCACGAAGATCTCGCCAAGAGAGACATCCGAATCCGATGAGCCTCGCTGAATCGTTCCTCACCACAGCAAAAGACATCCTCATGATGTCAGAGAACATCAAGCGCATGGATTCCCGCATCGATCGCATCGCGGACGACCTCGCCGGAGTGGACCGCCGCGTGATGCGCATGGAACTGCTCATCGAACTCACCAAGCAGCATTCACCCCGCAAAAGCTCCGCGAAAGAATTGCCATAATGCCTGCCAACCCGCGCGCCGCCCTGCTCGACCTCATCGCCACCCACTCCTTCAAACTGGGCGACTTCACCCTCGCCTCGGGCCAGAAGTCCGACTACTACATCGACTGCCGGACGACCACCCTTCATGCGGAAGGTGGCCGACTGTCAGGCATCGTTCTCTACGACCTTATCCGCGAACACATCCCCAACGCAGTGGCGGTCGGAGGCCTCACCATGGGCGCCGATCCGCTGGTATCAAACACGGCCTCCGCCTCTGCCTGGGCGCTCGCCGAGCACAACGAGATCCTCGAACTCACCCAGCAACTCGAGCGCGACGATCCCGCCTTCGTCGATCCCGACCCACTCGACGCGCCTACCCTCATCCACGGCTTCCTCGTCCGCAAGGCGGAAAAGACTCACGGCACCGGCCGCCGCGTCGAAGGCTTCCTGCAACCCGGGGCGTCTGTCGTCATCGTCGACGACGTATGCACCACCGGCGGATCCACCATCACCGCCATCGAAGCTACGCGCGATGCAGGCATGGTGGTCGTGGGCGTCCTCTGCCTGGTCGACCGCGAACAAGGCGGCCGGCTCAACATCGAGCGCGTCCTTGCCGAAATCCCGCCCAGCCGCGACTCCGACGACCCTATTCCCTTTCTCTCCATCTATACCGCCAGCGATGTACGCAAAGCACACCTGGCCTTGAAGTAGACCGCGCGCATTCAGGCGGGTCTTCCGCTGACTCTATCAATCGATCAGATACTGTTAGCCCTATCCTGACGACCCGCAGCCTACGCCGCACTCCATTCGCGATAAACTAGATTCAATGATTCCTACCCTTGAATGGCTGCCTGAAGGCGTTAACTTCCTCGACCAGACCAAGCTCCCCTTTGAGGAGACCTACGTCCTCGCCACCGACTACCAGCAGGTCGCCACCGTCATTAAGGACATGATCGTTCGCGGCGCGATGGCCATCGGAGTATCTGCGGCAATGGGCGTCGCGCTCGGCATCGATCGCAGCACCGCTACGACGCTCCCCGAACTCACTGCTGAAGTTGACGTCATCTGCAAAACGCTGGCCGCAACGCGCCCCACGGCGGTCAACCTCTTCTGGGGAATCGCACAGATTCGCGATCTCTACATCGCGCTGGCGGCAAAGACTAAGCCGATTCCGGAGATCAAGAAAGCGGTCGTCGCCCTCGCCAACCAGCTCTACGACGAGGACATCGCCAACCTGCGCAAGCTTGGAGCCTTCGGCGCCGCCCTGCTGCCAGATCAGGCAACGGTTCTAACGCACTGCAACGCCGGAGCGCTGGCCGCCTGCGGCTACGGCTCCGCGCTCGGCGTCATTCGCGCCGCCATTGAAGCCGGCAAGAAGATCGACGTCTTCGCCGACGAGACTCGTCCCTTCAACCAGGGAACGCGGCTCACTGCGTGGGAGCTGGTGAAGGACAACATCCCCACCACGCTGATCTGCGACAACATGGCCGGATATTTCATGTCCAAAGGACGGATTCAGGCGGTCATTGTCGGCGCCGACCGCATCGCCGCCAACGGCGACACAGCCAACAAGATCGGTACCTACTCGGTCTCGATCCTGGCAAAGGAGCACGGAATTCCGTTCTATGTCGCCGCGCCGTTCAATACGATCGATCTTGCCACCGCTTCCGGCGATCTGATCCCGATCGAGCAGCGCGCGGCCAGCGAAGTCACCCACGTTCGTGGCGTGCAGGTCACTCCGCACGGCGTTCGGATCGAGAATCCTGCCTTCGACGTCACTCCGGCGAAGAACATCGCCGCTATCGTCACCGAGCGCGGCATTCTCCGCGCTCCCTACGGCGAGTCGATCCGCGCCATGGCGAACGCTCTGGAACTGGCCGCCGTTTAACGCCGCAGTCGCGCTTGTGTTCGGCGCAACCTGTTGCAGCTGAAGCTGATGGTCGATCCGCATGGCCGGCTTAGAAACGTCCCACATAGGGGCGGGTGGCACACATAGAAAGCCAACAGCTCTCCAGAACGCTGTGACGAACGTCACGGACAACTGTGACGGGGAACATATGTAATTGGACACAGGCCAATGTATTAACCGGAGAGCCAACCAGGTCTCGCTGGCCCAGGTGCAAAATGCCAGTCCTTCAACGCGTCTCAGTTTCCCTGAAGAACATCCTGCTTGCGACTGATTTTTCCTCCGCCTCTGATCTGGCGGCCGCATACGCCAAGGCGCTTGCGCTGAACTTCCGTTCTTCCGTCGAGATTGTGCATGCATTCGATCCTTCGGTCGTCACCACCTACGTGGAAGCAATCCTCGGTGTACCCGTCAAAGACAGGCGACGCGTCGTCAACGACAGCCTTGCCAGCCTCAAGATGGACTTTACCGTCTCCGGAATCGAAGCGACTACCGCATTGCCGGAGGGTCACAAACCGCACCTTGCCGTGCTGAAACTGGCGCGCGATCACGAGACCGACCTGATCGTCGCGGGAACGCACTCAAGATGGGGACTGGAACGGCTGGTGATCGGCTCTACGGCCGAGGACCTGATTCGCAACGCCGCCTGCCCGGTGCTGACGGTTGGCCCGCACGCCAAAAAACCCGCAGACGGACCCCTGGTCTTTCGCACCATTATCTACGCGACCGACTTCTCCGTGGAGGCGGCCAAAGCCGCGGTCTACGCGCTCTCCTTCGCGCAGGACAGCGGCGCGCACCTGTACTTCTGCCACGTCGCGCCCGCCGGCTCCACAACGGACGAGAATGTCTCGCTCGACGCCCGCTTCAAGGCTGATTTGAAACGCATGATTCCGGAGTCTTCGTATGAGTGGTGCACTCCCGAACCGGCAGTGATTCACGGCGCCGCCGCAGAAGGCATTCTGGAACTGGCGGAGAGAGTAGATGCCGATCTCATTGTTCTTGGCGCGCGTAACGCTTCTTTTTGGCTTACCCATATCGAGCACGGTCTGACACCCGACCTTCTCGCGGAGGCTTCATGCCCAGTGATGACCGTATGTTAGATTTCGCGCCGAACCTCCTGGTTCCTTCTCCGCAGAGCCGCCGAGGTAACGCATAATGCCGCAATCACTTCCATCCCGTCCGTTGCATCGATGCGGCAGTTGTGACTTCCGGTCGCTGCGCATGTTTTGCAGTCTTGGGCCGGAGGCGCTCGAAGAGTTCGAGGCCATCGGCGCACACTCCACTCTCCCTCGCGGCGCAAAGCTGTTTCAGGAAAACTCGCCCAGCCAGGGCGTCTTTGTCATTTGCTCGGGCCAGGTGAAACTGTCCTGCACCTCAAGAGAGGGC
>JALYIG010000037.1 GCA_030775885.1 Acidobacteriota bacterium
ACGAAGGCTTCGAGATCGTTGCGGGAGCGAGGCGTTTTCGCGCCGCTCAGATCGCGGAGCTTTTCTCCATTCCCGCCCGTATCGTCGAGATCGACGACGCACAGGCTCTGGAATGGCAGTTGGTCGAAAACAGCCAGCGTGTGGACGTTCACCCTTACGAGGAGGCGCAGGGCTTCCAACGCTTGCTCGACATCCCCGGCTACGACGTTGCCGCCTTGGTCGAGAAATCCGGCAAGAGCGCAAGCCACATCTACGCCCGTCTGTCCCTCTTGCAACTCATCCCCACTGTGGCGGAGGCGTTCACCCAAGAACGCATCGCCGCCAGCCACGCCAACCTCATCGCCCGTCTACCCCAGGACGTACAGGCCAACGCCTACGAGCAGTGCTGGCGGAAGGACTGGCAGGACAAAGAGCCGCATCTGTTACCCGCCAAGCACCTTGCCGCGTGGATACAGGCCAACCTCTATCTGTCTCTCGCGGACGCACCGTTCGACCGCGAAGACCCAACCCTCAACCCCACCGCCGGAGCTTGCGTTACCTGCCCCCGCCGCAGTGGACACAACACGTCTCTCTTCTGCGACGTTCAAGGCGACCAGTGCCTCGATTCAAGCTGCTACCACAGCAAGATTGAGGTGTTCCTTGACCGGGAGATTGCAGCCCATCCCGGCCTCGTCCAGATCGAGAACGGTTGGCGCAATCCCAAGGAGCAGCGACCGGGAGCCGTCCAGCGCGGCCACGTTCGAGAGATCGAAGCCGTGATCGACAACCCCGACGCGGAACCCGCCATGCCATGCGCCGCCGCTAAGGCAGCCATCATCGTCTACGGCAAGCAGCTTGGCCGCAAGCTGACCGTTTGCACCGACAAGAACTGCCCGGTGCATGACCCCCAAGCCGCCGCCGAAGCAGCCGCCAATCCGGCCCCGACCATCGCACCGGCACCAGAGGCCGAGACGGAGGAGGAGGCCGCAGAGCGTCAGGCCGAGTTCGAGCAGCGCAGAGCGGAGCATGAGGAAGAACGGCAGCGCAAGGAGGAGGAACGCAAGCAGCAGTTCGAGCGTGAGCAAGCGGAGAACGAGGCCGAGCGCAATCGCAGAGCCGAGATACTGAAAGCCCGCGAAGCCACCTTCAACCGCATCCTTGAGAACGCCCCGGCGGTGTTTACCGCAGCACAGTTGAGGGTATTTCTCCGCGCCCTCGTCAACCTCGACCCCTACACGCTCACCGACGACGTAGCCGAACACTTCGCCGGCGACAACGAGAACAACCAACAGACCGCCGAGGAAATCTTGCTTTCCACCATCGACGGCGTCACCGACGACAAGCTCACCGGCTTTGCCCTTCGGTTAGCACTCACTGGATACATCGACATCCCACGCGAAGGCGAATTCGACTTCCTCACCGAAGCCGAAGTTGCCTTTGTCCCGCCGCCACCCAAGAAGGAGACGAAGCCACGGAAGGCACCCATTTCCATCAAACCCGCAGCGAAGAAGACCGCTACAAAGAAGAAGGTTGCTGCGTAAAACCAAGAGGCCGTTTCAACCAGCGGGGCTGCGTTCGCGCAGCCCCGTTTCCGTTTCCGCCCGCGAATTCCGGGCGGCGGGGCCGTTCCTTCCCCTGCACCCTTCCCTCATAGAAAATCGGAATCCGAATAACGAGCGCAACCGCGTTTCCCAACGGTAGTGATCCAAGTTCGGCTCCGACCAAGCTCAATGAGTGCATTGGCCTGTGTTCCATGCGAACACAGCCTAACCCACGGTCAGCGCATCGCGCCGGTCACTCCATAATGACTGTTATCGCCAACTGAGATCTGGATCGGTAAACACAAGACTTCCCGTTCCTAATCATGCCATTTATCCGTGCGGATCATCACGATCTTTCCTCAGGATTTGTCGCAACGCTAATGCACGTCATCGAATGGCGTGGGGCCAAATCCTCGCTTTTTCCAGGCCAAAAGTTTCTTGTAAGGCGGGTCGTATTGAACATCAGATGGAACGATCGGGTCATCGTCTTCTTGAATAGCTGCGCTGTCCGGGTCGCCCGGTCCGATCGACCACGCCTCTCTGAAGTAGACATGGCTCTTCAACAAATGATTGTCTTCCAGTAGCTCATATTCGCCGCTTCTGCCGGTATAAACGGCGGGCGCTAGATAATATCGGCCGCACAAGGCTACGCTCTTCTCGAACCTATCTAGGTTGAAGGAGGATGTGGGTGTCATGCGATTCAACCTAGACATCAGCACGAAGTATTTTGTTTCTTTTCGAAGCGGCTTCGCTTCAGCGTTGGCACCGATGGCGACGCAGTACGAAAAGGGTTCCGCTTTGCTAATCCCTCTTACAAGTGAAATCCGGATCACCTCATCTGAATCTTCCTGTCCAATTTCGCGCCTCCAAGCAGCGAATATCTCCAGAGCGCTTGCTCGATCTCGAAATACAGGCGCCATTATCGGAGGAACGCCAGGGTCTGGAGAGACTGCAAATGCCGTTGCGCTCCAACCGGCCCTTTCCCAAAGATCCATTCTGATGGGCGAGACCATTTCCATCTGTGAGTGCTTGATGTCTCCCTTTGATCGTTCGACCGACTCCGAATCGGCGCGAGGGTCCTTTTCGTCCTTTGGGCCTGCAGTGGGAAGTCCAAAGTCCCACGGGGCCAAACGCCGCAATTGGTACTGATGGGCGTCAGGATCTACCCACTGCGATATCCGTTCCTTTGGCTTGCTTCCGATGAGATTCCCTAGCGCAACAAAACTTCCGGTGAAGTCGAGCGCTCTCTGAAGAGCCAACTCATCTCCAAACAGCTGCTGCATGTACGCCTCGAGTGAAACGTTGTTCCAGAGAATGTGGGCAAGGACATTCGACAAACATTCCAGCATCTTCTCCTTGATCGAGGACATCTGCTCCGGCGAGAGACGGTTCGGGGAGAACTCCGCGCACTTGATCGCAAAATGCGGATGGCCGTCCTGCGCGCTCACCTTGTACTCGAACGGAAAGGAAGCAAAGTCGTTATGCCGGATATCGATGGTGCAACTTGGCTCTCTGGCAATGACCTCGGTCCAAGAAGAAGTAGCAAATATTGCTTCTAATGCACCCAGCATCGACTCCCCAAGTTCGACGCTTGGATGGCGGTTGTCGGTGTTCACAGTCACCACGCAACCAAGAACGTTTGTCTTCAAGTCGACGGTGCGCTGCTCATAAAACAGGGGGCGTTCGGGGAGTTCCTTGAAAATCCCGGAGTTCCGACCCTCAAGCAAGACAGCCTCTAGCGATTCTCCGTCGGGTGCCCGCCAGCGGTGCTCTGCATCACCGAGAGCGAAAAGCAACGTCTCGGATGCCGCAGGAAGGTCATCTGCTTCGAGGGTATCCGGTAGGCCCTTCAGCCACTTCAGTTCCCAAAATTCGGTCTTGAGAAGGAGGAGTGCGAGAGAGAAATCGAATTGGAGTTCGCTCTGTTCGATGTGCGCGGTATCAACATCGCGCTCGGCCAATGCCCGAGCAAGCGCTTGGTCGATTTGATGCCACATGAGCAGATGAGGTACGCGCCCCAGTTGCAACTCAATCCACTTGATACGGTTGAAACATGCGAGCTGGGTGAGGTTCAAGTCTCCTTTTGCGAAGAGGTCATCTGTCGATAGTGACGCAGCGATCAACAGCGACCCTCGCGCCGCCCAAAAGAGGCCAAGTCGTTCGTAAGCCCTTCCACACAGGTACAGCGCACGCACGAGTTCACGACGGCTTTCGCTTTTGTAGAGGCGCCCTAACGCCTTGCCAAGATTCACAATGGCCTGCTTGGGTCGATCGCGTAGCAACTGCTTCTGTCCGCTCTTCACAAGCATTTTTGCCGCCACGACATCGTTCTTCCGCGTGCCGGCGATATCGACGATCTGATTAAAGAGTCGGCGATATCCAGGAACGTCATCGAGCACTTCTTCCAACTCGACGAGCAGATTGATGAGCTGTAAGAGCGGATAGCCGGCGAGCGCTTCGGCTTCGGTGATGACAACAGCAAGTTCGTCTAACAATGCTGCCAAGTCTTTCGATGTGGGATCGGCACGAAAAATGGTGATCAGAATCTTCATCGTTTTAGCCTGCGCCACGGAACTCGGTCGCTCCTCCTGAGACGCAAGACGGCCAAGTTCGGCTAAGAGCCGCGAAGACTTTTCTTCAAAAGAGCTCTTTGGGATTACGGTATCTTGTCGCCGAAACAAGCCATGCAACAAAATCCAAAGATTAGTCAGCAGTTCGAAATCGTACGTATTCCAGCTATCTCGAACGCGCTCCTCCATAGCGTCATATCGCGTAAGGAACTCCGGAAAGTCTTCGTACCACCAGAAGGCCGTCTGAGCGCGGTCGTAGGCGTTCCGAACAAATTGGTGGGGTATGCCGCACTTTTGCACGATACGATCGGCACGCTCAAATCGCCCGTCTGTTTCGATGCGTGGTCGCTCCAGAGCTCGTGACAGTAGCGCAGCGGTCATAGAATCATCTGCGACATGCAAGCTGTATTGCCCGGCCGTCACCGCCTGCTCAACCCGGGCTTCGATTTCTTCAAGATCACGCTCTCGCTGAAGATCCAGGGGACCTTTGTTGATTGTTGCGACCCTCGTTATAGCCAAATCGAGCTTTTCAATCGCTAAGTCTTCACGCTTGTTTTGAAAGACCTTGTCGAGAATCCAGGTCCTATCGAATATGCGTATTTCGACGGCGTACTTCTTCGACAGCTCGTCCTCTGCTGCGGCTCGGTCTTTGCTTCGGATATACCGACTGCTGGTAAAGAAGATCTTCGTGTAGCCACGCCCGGTTCCCACGATTGACGCCACATCGGCGCGAACCTTCTGGCCCCATGCCTTTTTGGCACTAGCTGCAAACGCCCAGCGTTCGTTAGTGGATTCACGACCAATGCCAACAAACCAGTTGAGCGACAAAGAATCGGCGACCGGGTAGGTTTCTGTATCCGCCTTGCTGTCTCCGCCACCGGTTGGCCCGGTCTGTGGAACCAGATTGGGGCAAATCTCCTTCTCGGCAAGGGCGCGAGCGAACTCCTCAAAACGGACTTCTTGGCTACGATTGGTGATCGTGTCCAAGTGGTATTCAAGGAGCGAACGATCAAGGCGATTCTCGTCTTCAGACCAAGAGTCCGAAAACGACTCGGGACGACGGGCGCGCAAGAAATCTCTTGGAGAAAAGTTGCCGAGTCCGGGTTGAGGTGGCTTGTTCATATTGCTGCTCGGATAGCTGACTTAACTCCATTCTCCCAGAGATTGTGGAGGACAGCACTGAGACATACGTCCTAGGGGATGAAAGCGACGTGGAGATGATGGCTGAGCCGGTCTACAATTCCCCTGTTGAGGTCTACGCATGAAAGAGCGGTTGGGCGAAAAGAGAGAAATGCCGGATGTTCCTAAGCAGGACTTCGTGGACGCGCTGGCAGAGATCTGGTTTCAAATCAACTTCGCGGCCTATCACATGGCCTACGTGCGGGTGTATTCCCAATCCGAGGCTCTGCGAACGGCGGCCGACGTCTTGCGGGAGCAAGAACAGGACGTTCGAAACCACGTACAAATCGACATCGTAATCTGCCGCAGTCATCTGGCCGCTTTCTTCTGGCATCTTGAGCATGTCTTCGAGGCGCTGCGAACGGCGATAACCCGAGGCCAAAAGGAGTACCCAGAAGCGCGGTACTTCTGGGGTTATGAACAGCGGCTCAACGAATTGGAACCGTTACCGATACGACAGGAGATCAAGGACTACCGCAACATGGGGCATCAACAGCCTGCCATTATCGGCAGCAAATGGGGTGGCGACGGTCGCTTCCTTTATCACTTTCTACCGACGATCAGTGGGCACACGCCACAAGAAGATGTCGAGATGACCGAGCGGCTTAACCAGTATTTTGAGTTCGCTGCCAATGTTTGGCTGGAGTTCGCGCCGGGAGAGTTCAAAGAGAAGTTTCCGCGTGATTTCAAGTTCCCCGTAACCGTTCCATACCTTTTCGGTGGAGAACTGCCGGCCGAACTGCGGGGTATACCGCAGTTGGAGGTGACAGTCGAGTCATACCATAAGGAGCAGCCCAAGAGTGGAGTCGCTCCAGATACCGAGGAGTTGCCAATGGGATCTACGAACTCGACAACAGAGTGAAAACCCAGGTGGGGACAACTGGTTCGAATCCTGCCACCGCCCACATCGGGCCCCCAAGTATCGACAAGCGCCATTTCTCAGCAGTCAGCCGCTCGCTATTCTCATTTGAGGCTAAATCGTCGATTCGCTCATTGAGACTGATCGGCATCGGAAAGTCTGCTTCTGAGAAGTGTTCGCCGAAGATCAGTGAAAGTCATGCGACCGCATCTCCATTGCGTGATCGACAAGGACCGTGATGCGCTCCGCCTTTACATGAATCACGCCGTCCTGATTTTGAAGAACTCCCTCGACAAGTAGAAACTTGCTCCGAACCACTGTCAGGCGCTCCCGTTCGTAGAGGTCCGGGGTCACGATGACGTTTGCAATGCCTGTCTCATCTTCCATCGAGATGAAGATGAATCCCTTGGCAGTACCGGGACGCTGGCGGGCGATTACACACCCCGCCGCCCTGACGTACTCACCGTCCCGGCAAAGGCGAAGCTCTACGGCTGAGAGCACGTTCCTGGACTGCAATCCCTGCCGTCGATAGTGCATTGGATGCTTGCCGACCGTCAGGCCGGTTCCGGCGTAGTCGGCGACCAGCCGCTCTTCTGTGTTCATCTGTGCCAACGGCAGAGCATCGGATTCTTCCCGAAGCCAATCACTATTTTGCCGCAACAGTGGGCCTTCAAGTTTGCCGGCGCGTTCGACCTGCCACAGGGCATCCCTGCGATGTTCGATTCCATCGAGCTTGTTGAGAGCCCCCACACGCGCTAACAGGGTTAGCTCTTTGCGGTTGAGCAGGGGAACGCGCAACGCGAGGTCTTCCGCTGAGCGGAAGCGGCCGTCGTGCGAACGAGTCGCAACGACGGCCTCTGCGGACTGGCGCCGCAGACCCTTCGCGTAGCCCAGACCCATCCGCAACGAAAGCGCACCCTCGACCTCATGTTCGATGGTGCAAGCCCAATCGGACACCTGAATGTCGATTGGCCTAACGCGCAATCCATGACGTTGCGCGTCTTTCACCAGCACGGCGGGCATATAGAACCCCATCGGCTGATTGTTCAGGATCGCGCAGGTAAACGCGGCGAGATATTTCACTTTCAGATAGGCCGAGGCATACGCAATCAGCGCGAAGCTGGCAGCATGAGACTCAGGGAACCCGTACAGCGCGAACGAGCTGATGTTCTGAATGATGTTCTCCTGGGTGGCAGCATCAAGTCCGTTCGTCGTCATGCCCACGCGGAGCTTGCCTTCGAGATTCTTCATCCGCTCCCAGGATCGCCGCATCCCTACGGCGCGGCGCAACTCTTCCGCCTCAGCGCCGGAAAAATTGGCGACTGTCATCGCCATGCGTAACAGTTGCTCTTGGAAGAGCGGAACGCCGAGCGTTCGCTTAAGTACAGGTTCCAGGGACGGATGCGGATACGTCACTGCCTCTTTCTTCTGACGACGCCGCATATAGGGGTGCATCATCTTCCCGACGATGGGACCGGGGCGAATGATGGCGACTTGCACGACGAGACCATAAAAGCGTGTCGGACAG
>JALYIG010000038.1 GCA_030775885.1 Acidobacteriota bacterium
CACCTGGCCTGCGCCATGAACCACCACCGTTGGGGCAACCGCGGCAAGCAAGACGCCGGAGCAGAATCCCACCTCTGCGAAGAACGACAACCCGAGAACCCATAGCCAACGTCCGAAAGTTGTACTACGTAAATCGCTTTGCATGGTCGATTCCTCTCGTCGGAGAGAACCCGTCAAGAAATGGCTATGACCACCTCGGCAGACAAGATAGTCTCTTGATGCGCGGCCCTGACGCTCGTGTATCTTTGGCAAGCAAAGTCAATTGCCTATTGCTTTTCGTCGCCCTGCATCGCCTGGTTCTGGCTCGTCTGTCGCGAGCCTCGCCTTCCCTTGCCAGACCTCGTATTCCATGCCACTTGAGACGCTTGAGTCAGACTACTCAGCCTTTCACTCTCGCAGCGAAGAAGTCTTAAGGCCGAAATAATCTCCTCCATCCAATTCCAAGCGAAACCACCAACCCACTACCCATCAGGATTAGAGAGGAAGGCTCCGGCGCGACTGTGCCGCCCGTTGAGAAGGTGACATTGTCGATCGCAAAATCGTACACACCGCCCGTCTCCGCTACGTTCACGGAGGTGATGCCGCTGCCGGGAAGCATAAAGGTCTGTGAAGCATTCAGGCCCAAGGTCAAAGTCGACGTGGCACCTCGGTTATCGGAGACCGTAAACATGCCCGCAATGTTGTTGGTCAGAAGAAGACTAAGGCCGCTAACAGGCAACGAGAAGACGATTTTCAACGGGTTTTTATACGCTCCGAATAAACTTTCCGTCGCGTAAACACCGGTCTGGTCCGCGCCGCCTGACTCCTGTAGCAGTAACTCTCCGCCGGTAAACGTCGCGGCGCCGATCTTGAGCGGAGAGTCGGTGCCTCCATCGAAGGCGGATGGTGCAAAGACGGCGGATGCTTGAGACTCAAAATCGATAGTGGCGGCGTACGCAGCTTGCCCTGCCATCCACAAAACAAGAGCTGCCATAAAGTGGAGAAGACGCATAGAAGCTCCTGGGAAACATGGCGTGAGTTTGCTGCAGACACACACCGTAAAGCGTGGGCTAGACATCTGTCAACCGTGGGCGCCGGGGCAAGATTGCCCACTGTGCCCCGCGTAAGCGGAGCTCTGCGGCGGAGCAAATGGCCGCGCCTTTTGCCAAAGGGATGAGTTGCCATCGCCTCCTCGCCCACGAAATCCCGGTCAGAGAGGAGCGCAATGGTGGCTTCCTTCCCGCCTTTCGAGAGAACGGTGAGAATAGCGCGACCTCTTGAAGATAGAAAATCGCATCGGCACGGCCGCCCCGGGAAAACCATCTACGGCCCCCAAGAGAGGATCGAAGGAAGGGCGAATGGAGCATGAGATCGAATGAGCGCGGCCAGCGTGCTGTTCCCTGCGATCAGAGTCTTGTCTTCCCGCTGACGGGCTTGCCCGTGATTCAATGCGTCGAATGGCCCAGGCATCGAATTTCTCATTTTGTCACTCGAAGACGTCCACTAACCTATTCGACGACCCCTCACACGGGGATATGAGGCGCGAAATGGTCTAAGAATATGTGCGTATGGTACACGATGCCAGAAGCGGCATGAAAGTCGATCGGTCAGTTCTACACCCGATTTGAGCTTTGACTGCATTATGCGTTGCACCGCTGCAATCCATAGAAAAACGAGGCCTTTAGAAGCGCAAACTGACGGCAATGTTCCAGATAAGCGATCTCCTGGTCGCCGACAGCTCAACCACGCTAGTCCAGAGCCATGGAGGCGCATTGAGTCCGTTCCCGATCCTGGTTTGATCCAAGTCCCGAATCTCTATTTCGACCTTCCTGTGGGAATCGGCAACCGGCCCGAGATTGCCGGCATGACTATAACCGCGTATCCAAATGGGAGGTCCCTCTGGAACCTTGCCTTTGCTTGTTCCAGCCACCCCGTAAAACTTCACCGTGTTGCCGCCAACAAAAGCATGGGCTGATCGGGGCATCTTCAACTGCTGCTGACGCTGGAGGAGAGCTGGCAATCTTTGCGCTTGGGCTGGGAGAATTGGGACTTTCTGGGCATGTGAGTCCTTAGCGCACCGAATTCGATGACCGTGCCGCCCAAAGGGGTCTCGCTTTGCCAGATCGTGTTGTGCGAGTCGTCAAGACCAGCACTCGGGGAACGATGCTGCCTTAAATTCATCAACCGCGACAACTTATCTGATGCTTTCGCCCTCTCATGTCTGGGACGTAAATCGACCGCAATTGATCAAACATAGGAAGAGAGGATTCCAATGGCATTAAGAGACGTTTTGGTGGACGAACTGCGGGATCTGTACAGCGCGGAGAACCAGCTAGTGAAGGCTTTACCCAAGCTGGCGAAGGGGGCAAAGAGCCCAATACTCAAGTCACTCTTCATAGCCCACCTCGACGAGACCAAAGGTCAGGTCGAGCGCCTCAAGCAAGTGTTCGTGCTGCTCGATGAGAAACCGACAGGCGAACACTGCAACGGCATGGAAGGTGTGATCGAAGAGGGTGCGGACGCCCTCGAAAAAGATGAGGAAGGCGCCTCTTTCGATTCCGGCATTATCGGCGCCGCCCTCCGAACTGAGCACTATGAGATCGCCGGCTACACCGCGACGATTGCGATGGCGACGACCCTTGGGCTCTCAAAGATCGTTGCACTCCTAACCAAGAACTTGAACGAAGAGGTAGCGGCTTCGAAGAAGATATTGGCCGCAGCTCAGCCAATTCTCAAGGCATCCGCAAAGGAGCCGCAAGAAGAGAAGAAGCCAAAGTCTGGCAAAGAAAAATACTCAGCGCAGAAGAGTCGGGAAGACGAGAAGAAGGCCGCCCCCAATCTGGGCAAACGGGCCGCCTAGTCATAGGGGCCGAAGCTCGGCCCCATTACACGTTAAGGCAAGTTTACGATAGCAGAAAGGATGCACCCTATGGAGCAGGCAACATCACTCAAACCCTATGCCACCTATCCAGATGGTTACGCCCATAACGAAGCCCACTCGTCAGGCGTCTCTTGGTCTGCCGTGGTCGCCGGAGCCTTTGTGACTGCGGCCCTGTCGCTAATCCTACTGGCTTTGGGCGCTGGGTTGGGGCTGTCCTCAGTTTCGCCCTTCTCTAACGTCGGTGCTTCTGCGTCTACCTTGGGAGCAACCGCTATTGTCTGGCTGATTGTCATGGAAATCATCAGTTCGTCCATGGGAGGGTACCTCGCTGGACGTCTGCGGACAAAATGGTCAACTATCCACAGCGACGAAGTCTATTTTCGCGATACAGCGCACGGATTCTTAGCCTGGTCCACCGCACTCGTCGTGACGGCTGCATTCCTGGCGACTGCCGCAACTGTGATGGTCGGATCGAATGGCACTTCCGCAATTGAATCCAAAGGCGGATCGAGCGCTCAATCCGAAGGTGTCGGCCCTAATACCTATTTCGTAGACACCATGTTTCGTACCGACGCTACAAAGTTAGATGCGGTTGGCAGTTCTGTGCGGAACGAGGCTGGAGTCATCTTCTCAAACGCATTGCGACAGCGCAGTCTGCCACCAGCAGACAAGACTTACCTCGACCAACTGGTCTCGTCGAAAACGGGCATGACTCAGAGCGACGCGGATAAGCGAGTCTCTGATGTGTTTGCGAGCGCTCAAGAAGCAGCCGAGAAGGCCCGGAAAGCAGTCGCGCACTCGTTGTTGTGGATATTCTTGGCTCTTCTCATTGGCGCCTTCTGCGCGAGTCTTTCCGCAACGATTGGTGGCGGCCAGCGTGATCGGGTCGTCATCGTCTAAGTGTGAGGGGTTGGCTGGAAAGGTAAGCCAGTCGGCAGCTAAGTTGTCCCGTGTAGTCGCACCGTATAGGAGACTCAATATGCGTTCGATCTTACTTCTGTTGCTAGGCGTTCCCATCCCGATTGTGATTCTTATCGCTCTTTTTAGTCATTGATGCCTTGGATACCTTGGTTTCTAGGAGAATTCATGTCCACACGTAAAGTCCAGACAAAGAACCGGAAGAATACCGCAAGCGCAAGCGAAGGGTCAGGAGTGGGTACCGGAGGAGAGCTTCATCAGCTTGCCCGCGGCACTCATCCTCCCATGACAACGCAGCACGGCACGATTATCAGCGACGACGAGAACTCTCTGAAGGCGGGTCCGCGAGGGCCGGTGTTGATGGAAGACCACGTCCTGTTGGAAAAGACCCAACACTTCGATCATGAGCGCATACCAGAGCGAGTCGTGCATGCTCGGGGCTTTGGGGCGAAGGGCTATTTTGAGTTGAAGCGGTCTCTGAAAGGCATATCGAAGGCAGGTATCTTCAATCGTGTGGGAGAGAAGACGCCGGTCTTTGTCCGTTTCTCAACAGTGGCCGGTAATGCGGGGTCGAGCGATCTTGCGCGCGATGTGCGCGGATTTGCAGTGAAGTTTTACACGCCAGAAGGCAATTGGGATCTTGTCGGGAACAATATTCCTGTGTTCTTCATCCAGGACGCGATCAAATTTACAGACCTGATCCACGCCGCGAAACAGGAACCGGATCGCGGCTTTCCCCAGGCTCAAACGGCACACGACACCTTCTGGGATTTTGCGTCGCTCATGCCAGAAAGTACACATATGCTCATGTGGATCATGTCTGACAGGGCGATTCCAAGATCCCTGCGCATGATCGAAGGATTCGGTGTCCACACGTTCCGTCTGGTGAACGAGGCGGGCAAATCAACCTACGTGAAGTTTCATTGGAGGCCGAAGTTAGGGATGCAGTCTGTTATCTGGGATGAGGCGTTGAAGATCTCCGGCGCCGACCCCGACTTCCATCGCCGCGACCTTTGGAACGCAATCAATGAAGGTGACTTTCCCGAGTGGGAGTTGGGCATGCAATTGTTTGACGAGGACTTTGCGAGCAAATTTGAATTCGACGTGCTGGATGCAACCAAGCTGATTCCTGAGGAGACACTTCCCCTCACAATCGTCGGGCGTATGGTGCTGGACACCAACGTAGACAATTATTTTGCTGAAACCGAGCAGGTGGCTTTTTGTACCCGAGATGTTGTTCCCGGCATCGACTTCACCAATGATCCGCTCCTCCAGGGAAGAAATCTCTCCTACGTTGACACTCAACTGAGCCGCCTCGGTGGACCGAACTATACCCAGATACCAGTCAATGCTCCAAAATGTCCCTTTATGAATATGCAGAGGGACGGTCATATGCAAATGGGACCGCAGGCGGGCCGGGTTTCTTATTCTCCCAGTTCCCTTGAGGCCTCTAATCCTCGGCAGGACCCGAAGCAAGGCTTCACTTCGTTCCAGTCAGAAGAACACGGAGGCAAGCTCCGCATTCGATCTGAATCGTTCGCCGACCACTTCTCTCAGGCCCTTATGTTTTTCAATTCTCAAACCGCAACGGAGCAGAATCACATCATCTCCGCCTTCATCTTTGAACTGAGCAAAGTTGGTTCAAAAGATGTGAGAATGCGCATGGTAGGTCAATTGGCAAATGTGGATGCGAAGATCGCACAGCGCGTCGCAGACGGTTTGGGAATGGCTGGCCCAATCAAGCCCGTACCGACCCCCGTTGCTGCCAGAAAGGATCTCCCTCCTTCCCCAGCCCTGAGCATTTTGGCCAAGGCTAAGCCGATTCTGGCAACGAAAGTTATTGGCTGCCTGGTGGCTGACGGAACAGATGCTGCTGAAGTGGCGGCTCTACGTGAGGCGGTGACTGCCCAAGGTGCAGGCCTGAAGATCATTGCGCCGAAGATCGGCGGCGCCAAAGCGAAGGGAAACAAAGTTATCGAAGCCGACTTCCAGTTAGCCGGAGGACCGTCAGTCCTCTTCGACGCTGTCTACGTGGCGCTCTCCGAAGATGCGGCGCAGACGCTCTCCAAGGAGGCGGCGGCTGTCGCATGGCTGCATGACGCATTTGCCCATCTAAAGGTAATCGGAGCGTCCGCTGGAGCTGGCGTTCTTCTTAATGCTGCGGGGGTCGTGCCAGACAAGGGTGTGCTTATGGGCGGCGAGACGAAGCCATTTCTTACCGCCGTCGCTCGGGGCCGCATTTGGGATCGCGAACCCTCTGTCCGGACTGTCTTCTGATCAACTATGTTATGGCCTGGACGAAGAGCCTCAAAACCGCAAACCCTGATCGTACCGGTAGGAGAGTTGCTGAACCATCAGTTTGATGTGGCGCAATAGGGACAGCCCACGTCACGCAACGATGTGCAGGCTTAGTTGCATCCATCGCGGTATGAATGACCTCATTGCCAAGGTAAAGAAGCTGCTTGAAGAGGACGACTCGACGATCAAGGCTGTAGAGTTCCTCCCGCCTTCCATCAGACGAAATCCTGGAAGCCGAGGCACCTGGCATTCCTGACGTGCCTCCGACCGTCCAATGAGATGGCCATTGGCTTTAAGGTTTCACTGGGATCGAGGCGCAATACTCTAAAGTATATTGGGTCAGATGCTCGAGCATCTAACTCTTCTTGCGAATAACGCCCGATAGATCGCGGCCCTTTGCTATCCGGCCCCGGCGCTTATGTGCCAGTTACGACTAAACAGCATCACACGGAAGATGGCTCAGCAAACTTATTGGGGCATTCGATGTCGAACGTGCAAAGCGCAGGTGCCGTTCGGTATCCGTCCCGATCCCAGACGCGGCAACACTGGCGCCCTACTCAAACCGGGCACGTATACATGCATTCTCGGGCATCAACATGTCTATTTTCCAGATGACGTTCACTTCTTCTTGGCCACGACTCTTGTGAGTGATAATGCCCAGATGAAGCGAAATTACGCGGCATACAAAACTGTCGTGCCAACCCCTCAGCCATAAACCAGGACCACCCAATTACTGCCGGCCGACTGGCCTAATCATTCAATATCGAGGGGCGAATTGCAGATCGCCCTCGGCACATGCCCTCAGTACGGAAATTTGGCGCACCTCCCAAAGCGATACAACCACTCGATCAGTGTTGATATCGCTTTCCGCGACTACCCTCGTTTGCCACTTAGTCCGCTCATGTAGTGTCACTGGCCATGAAGCATAGTTTTAATCTGCTTTATCAGGGAGGCTGGCTGTTCGAGGCAAGTCAGCCGCAATATAGGCGTGCGTGTTTGAGCAGCCACGGCTGCGATCTCTTCGCACTCAGTTGCGGGTGTCGTGTAACAGCAGATGATCGCACCGTACGGGGTGTCAGCCGCGTCGGTAATTAGCCTCGTGAGCTTGTCGAGGTCGGTGGCGACATCCGCCGCTAGAAGTGCAGTCTTCAATACTAGAGCTCGAATATCTAGCAGCATCCTGTCTTTCCCAAATAGGAGGACACGCTCCGAATTAGTGAAACTTGGCATGATGTCTCGTTTCGGCTCAACGCTGCACTACTGAAGGCTCTTGGTGCTGGTCGGAGGCCAGCTAACTTGGCTCTAGCGGGTGGCTTGCAATAGATCGAAGGCCAGTGCGTCTCGGGAACCCATTTCCCGCTCGTTCACCAAGACCCGACGACCTGCCCACAAGTCTGGCAGGGATAGGCGCCCTGCCCCACTCCGCTCTCGCTTCGGTCAGTGCGGAGGATATCCCGCGTCAGTTCACTGAGTTTCCCTTCATAGGGCTTCGATGGTATCGGCATATTTCCTCCTATTCGGATATAGTTTGCCAACGTTTTCGTCAATTCGTGCATCTGTGTGTGCAATGCAAAGCGCTTCACAGCCCCGAGTAAAGTATGCCGAGATGGTGAGCGGCGGTATTATCATCACCTTCGAGGATGGACAGTGTGGCCTCTTTCCGGCTGAGCTCTTGTATTCAACACTGGCTCAAGCACAACAATTGCCCAAATCCCCGGATGAGACGGAACCGACCAGCTAGGTAGGAACCTCTACTGACTGGATGCGACCGTAGAGGCTGACGTACAACCGCTTGATAATCGCATAGCAATCGCAGGCCGATGCCTCGAGACCGGCTCGATCCAGTATGTAAACACTCCCTCTGTTGTATTTGATCAGGCCCCGCTCCTGCAGTTCACCGGCAATCACCGTGATAGTTGTTCTCTGCGATGCAATCATTTCTGCAAGATATTGGTGGGTGAAGTTCAAAACGTCGGTCTGCGTTCGATCCTGCGCCGCAAGAAGCCACCGGACAAGTCTCTGTTCCGCGTTGTGAAGACGGTTGCATCCAGCAATCTGGCCCGCCATAATTGCCTGTTGCTGGACAAATTCCTGGGCGCGGAGACGTATCTCCTCTGTGGTGGCATAGACCTCTTGCAGTTTGGCGTATCGGATTCTCAGCCCACCGCCCGCAATTTGCATCATGCACCGGGTGGAGACCGGAGCCGGGCCAAGGAGTTGTAGGCCTCCTACTACGCCCTCATGTCCGATGAAGCCGACTTCGACCGACTCCCCATTCGACATCGGAGTCACGATTGATGCGAGGCCGGAGGTAAGAAAATACGCATAACGCGGGGTGCGGTTTTCTTCATAGAGCACCGTATGAAGCGGCAACTCCACGGTTGATGAAAGTAAGACGAGAGTCTCAAAGTTAGCGGGTGAAAGTGATGATAAGAAACGATTAACGCTTTGACGGCTCCTGTTCATCTTTCGTCCTTTGCACGTGCCTCAGTTCGCAAAAGAACACTCGGGCTACGGGGGCGTCTCGGAAACGGTGGCGGGTTGGCTGCCTTCACATCTTAGACGTATACGTTCCTGCGCTATGTCGAAAAAGCGACATAAGCTCCATATCAACAAAGAACTGACCACTGCGCAGGGTTGAAGCCGAGTGTCGGTGTCGGGAGCCGCGATGCGCGAGATCATCAATGGAGCGACGAGAATTCTCGTCGGAACGCGGAGATGGGCGACAGCAATCTCGTCGGTGCGCTGGAGGCCGCATGCCAGCGGGTGCCCGTCCACCTCGCAGCGGTGACGAGTAGTTGCTCCCGACTTGATCGTTCTGTCGGATTTTCTGGAAGATATGGCCACTGGAACTTCTTGACGGATAAAACTTTGGTGTCGGTCGCACAAGCTCGCCAACTTGCTGACACTGCCCGCGTGCGACTGAAGTTGGAATTCTCGTCGGTATTCCTTGGCTATATCACTTCTTCGGATGGACGCGGTCAGCAAGGCGGCTGTCTTTTTTCCTTCACCTATAAAATTGTGGGTTGGTACGTTCGTTTGATTCCTTTACCTGCAGCAGGCCTTGTGTTTCGCCAACGGAAATCGAATTCGGCTTGGAGTCCTAGATCCCCGCTATCGGTCGAAACCCGGCCAAGTAGTGGCATTGGTGCGGGCCAAGTCTGGCGTATGAGCAGATAGTCCTTGCCCGGAACGCACGATAACTTTCCACCCACTGCATTGTTCACCCGTCAAAACCCGCAAATAGTCAACGCCATCAACCAGTTGCCCGTTTGGCATTGAAGTTGCCGTATTTCATTGCGTAATCGGGGCCTTGTATCAACGCCTGCACGGGCATCGGGCTGATGTCTTTGCAGGCGTTGTCTTTAATAAGGCGGAATCAAACCGGATGCTGCAGGCTCAACAGAGCCGGTGCCCGTGAGTCGTCTATTACGCTCTTGGACATTTGAGTCGGTTGTCAATTCACAGCGGGAACCATGGTCGGCTTCGTCGGCCTCGCAGTAAGACTCGCGCGCCAGTCTCCAACGAAACCAAAGAGGGGGGCCGGCCCCTGGCTGACAAACCAAAACGCGGTAAATGCCGTGACGTTCGGCGACATAAACCAGTGCGCCGTTCCATCC
>JALYIG010000039.1 GCA_030775885.1 Acidobacteriota bacterium
GAAGTGTTGTTCTGTTGCACCGAGGAAGGCTGAGTTGTTCTGAGGCAGCATCTCGCCGAAGGGGAGGCTGGGGTATGTTTCCTCGACCCTTCCCAAATCGTCGGCCTGGACCCTGCGGCTGCCGAGCCAGTCGGCGATCTGGAAGTGGATGCCGTCGTCGTCGTAAGTGGCAAGCAGTTGGCCTCCGGCATAGAGGTTGCTGTGCAGCCATTGCCCATCTCTGCCCATTTCCGTTACCTGTTCGCCACCCGGCCCGAGAGCGTAGGTATTGGTCAGTGTGAAACCGTTCTGCGTTACGTCGCAGCCGTAGCTCGGGATCGTGATCTTGCCCTTGGCAACCCGGTTGCCCTCGGCGTCGTAGATGTACTGCGTCCAGAAGTAGCCCACAAGCGGATCAGGGCTCATGACCGCGCACACCCGGCCTTCGTCGTCGTAAAGGTAGTTGTTTCTGGTGTCGGAGGTGATATTGCCCGCGTTATCGTAGACAAACTGGCCCATCGCCCCTCCGGTCAACCGATTTTTGCCGTTGTCGGGGGTATTGGTTGTGCCATCGGCGGTGTAAAGTGCGGGTGTAGTCGATGACATGGTTGCACCACTGGCAAGCGTGCAGGGGGTACCTGCAACGTTGGCAAAGGGCTGGTTCGAACTGGCCTGCAACGTGCGGTTGCCGAAACCGTCATAACTCCAGCAGAACGACTGGGTAGCCTGAGAGAAGTCAGTCTGAGTTGCCGCGCTCAGGCGGTTCAATGAGTCGTAGCTGATGTTCGTCCATATCCCGTTCACCGTATCAACGTACCCCCTCACATTGCTGTCTGGAGAGTACGACGTGATGCTGTAGGAGTAAACAGGGGCCGTAGTAAGACTGCCAAGGACAGGACTAATGTCAACTGTCGCAAAAGCAGTGTGGGACGTGTCCCCAGAGTAAACCGCTGATATGGAATGAACCCCCACTGTGGCCGTCGACAGGACGCTCGACACGCTTGCCGTGCCGGAGATGAGTGAAGGAGTCGCAAATGGCGTAGAACTCCCATCCTGACTGAAGGCGACCGTCCCGGCTGCGCCTCCGGCAACCGATGCGGTGCAGGATGTGGAATTCCCCACGGAAATGTTATCCGGAGTGCAAACCAGTGCTATTACCGGATTGGAGTTAGCCGACCAAGCAGACGTATCGAGTTGAAAAGATGCGGTTGAGCCGGTCACGGTGACAGGCCCAAACGACCCCGTCCCTTCCATATGAAAGTAGATCACCGGGCCGACAGATTGGGCTCCAAGGCCCACATGAATGAAGTCGCGCGTAAACTCTGCTCCAAATCCAGACGCGATCGATGCAGGCCTCGAGAATTGACCGTACCCAACAGTCTCACTGAAAATGTGGCCTTGGCTATCGGAGAACGAGATCGTAACAGGCCCATTGTCCCAGTTGCCGGAGATCTGTTGCTCTGCGCCTGATATCGAAATTCGCGCGTCGGCCGCTAAGCCGCGAGCAGCCAAGCCCCATACCAGCAATACCAACAAGAGCGTCTTGCGCAGCATCACTCGCATGTCGATCTCCAGCCCTTGCAGATTCCTTTGATAGGGTCCGCCGCGGTTTCTCATTGGTGTCCCGTCACAGACTCGTCCTGGACACGCAGGCGCTGGTCATAATCCTTGATGAATGTCAGGGCTGGTGCGCCCCCGGGTATTGTTCCCATGGTCCAACCTGTGATTCCAGCCGGGCCATAGCCCCGGTGACTGTCAGAGGTCGTTGGTGTGGCGTCGAACACCTGTGATGGGTACTGCGGACCGGTACCCCAGATGGGAGCAGCTCCGCCTATCGTCTGCAGCCTCCCAGCAGTGTCATAAGTGGGCTGCCATGCCAGCGTACCGATGCCATTGTCGAACAAGGTTGTGTGGCCGGCAAGATCGTAGGCGTATGAGAACGTGAAGGGAGTAGCGCAACCGGACGTCGCGCACTGCTTCTCTTGGATGACACGCCCCATGATGTCGTAGTTGAGAAACAGTTTGGACGTCTTGACGCTCGCGGGGAGCTCAGGGAGATCAGTTGCACTTCGACAAGCTCCGACCATGGTCCATTCGGCAGTCAAGTGTCCGACTGGATTTGGGATTGGATTGCTCAGCAGGATCGTCGGAGTACGGTCATATTGATAGCAGGATGCAGGCGTCGTACTCCCTGAAGGATACGTCTTCGCAAGCAATCGGTTTAGCCCATCGTATGCGTACCCTACAGTGATCCCCCGCGCATCCGTCTTGGATGTCACGTTTCCGTTGAGGTCGTAAACATATCCCGTCGTGCCGGAAGTGTAGGTGTTGGTGGCAACTGAGGGACAAGGCGCGGACGAGTTCTCCGGGTTTGAGGCGCACAGGAGCCTCGATAGGTAGTCGTAAGTGAAGCTGCGAATCCTCGGTACACTACCCGAGGCTCCGTTCTGGGTGACGCCGGTCAGATTACCAAGTCGGCTATAGGTGTACGCCGTACTGAGCGCACCGGACGTCAAGGAGGGTGTTTGCGGGTTAGATTCCGTAACGGCAATTAGCTGCCCAATGGCGTCATAGCTCTGTTGATGAATCTTGCCTGCCTCATCTTGCGAGTTGACCCAAGAACTGCCACCTGCTGTGGGTGTGCATAAAGCAGGGGGCTGATTTAGCAAAACGGAGTCATAACACCACCAGGCAGCGCTTGTCCCGTCTTGCTGAATCTTTTCGACAATCCGTCCTAGGGCATCGTACGCATAGGAAGTGATTGCTGACGACGGAGCGTTGAGTCCGGGATTTGAAATACTAGCTGGCCGTGATGACTCATCTCTATAAGTCTTCGACGTCACATAAGTTGCTGGATTGGTTTGAGAGACCACCCGTCCCAAGCCGTCATACTTAGTTTTTGATGTAAGCGTGACGGCCGCGGATTGGTCTTCCGCCAGATCCACTTCTTTCATGTCAGGGGAGTAGGTCAGTGTGTCTCTCCGGTATTGACCAGAGCTAGTCGATCCATAGTCGACCTCCGATAGACGTCCCAAAGAATCAGCATAGTGATACTTTGTCGTCACTCCATTTGGGTCAGTGACGCTCGACACTACTCCGAAACAGTCGTACACGTATGAAGTTGTCTCAGCGAGAGTATTTGGACTACCTGGACTCGCGAAAGCGTTCACGACTTGGTTTGGATAGGCCCCATTGCACCGAGAAGTGTCGTATATGATCTTGGTTTGATTCCCATTCGCATCAGTCGTCAGGACGGGCATCCCAGAAACATATTGAGTGCTCACCGTCGGCCCCGTCGAAGCAGTATTGAGCGAGCGCGTTACGGAGGTTACCTCACCACAGGGTGCCGTCCCCGGCGCCGTCGCGGTTGCCGTCGTTACAGGCAGGCAGTTCGACTCATTAGATACCCCGATTGCTTCGTCATAGTGATATACCGTGCTCGTCAATATGTTGGCGTTATTGGTAGGGTCAAGGCTTTGGACGCTCACCGGAAGCCCAACTAAATCGCTTTCAGATAAAAGATTCCACGGCCCGTGTGATCTCACGGAGCAGCAGCAGGAGATGCTCAATCGCTATGTTACGGCATTTGACAAATACGGTATTGATGCGTTGACGACCCTTCTGCGACAAGACGCCACGCTGTCAATGCCCCCGTATACTCTGTGGTTCCGGGGCCCGGAGGCGATTCGCAATTGGATGCTCGGGCTCGGCTGCGGCTGCCGTGGTTGGTGCCGGTTGAGGCCTGCGGTTCCCCCGCCTTCGGCTAGTACCGCGTGAATCCGGATGGAGGACACAAAGCCTGGGCGCTGATTGTCCTCGAACTCTCGGACGATCGGATCGCGGCTGTCAACTCGTTTCTCGACGTTGACAATCTTTTTCCTCGTTTCGACCTGCCACTTCTGTTGCCGGCCACATGAAATTTGTCCTAGTCCTGCGACTATTCGAATGGCGGTCCGGGAAATGTGACCGGGGGCAACCTAGACGTCGACGCAATCCAGGAGTTCTCCTTTGGGATGGCGAGTACTCGCGCGGCCTTGACGGCATCGGTGACGAGTTCGTCGAGGTAGAGGCTCTCTATGTGGAGACTCTTGAAGCCGGCGTCAGCGCGGGCGAGGCGGAACACGTCATTGACGGAGCGGCTCAACCGCTTGATGTAACCATCGATCACCAGGAGGGTAGAGCGATAGTCATCGACCGTGCTGTTAGCATTCATCAAGGTTACCGTCGTAGCAGTCTGAACCACGGAGAGCGGCGTGCGAAGCTCGTGGGCGGCATCTGCCATAAACTGACGTTGAGAGAGTGAGGCGGCGGCGAGACGATCGAGGAGTTCGTTGAGTGCAGACGCGAGACGGCCAAGCTCATCACGCGCGCGGGATACTTGCAACCGCTCCGTCATATTGTCGGCACCGATAGTCCGGGCGCGCTCTGCCATCAGAACAGCTGGAGTGAGGCTTCGACCCGTGAGCACCCAGCCGCTGAGCGCGGTCAGCAGGAGCATGAAGGGAACGCCAATGAGAAAGGCGATACGGGCTGGTATGCAACTCGTCGAGTCGAGAGAAGAGAGATGTGCTGCGGCCATGAAGTAATCGGTCGAGGCGACGGGGTCGCGCACGTGGCGGATCGCAACTCGGCGTGCACCATAGTGCTCCCGAAGATTCTACGGCGCCGTGGCAAGGTAAGTTCCGGACAGAGGCCGATCGAGGAGGGGAGTGATGTGCGCACCCCCGAAGGGGCGTTCCTCGAGGAGTTTTCCGGAGTCATCGTAGATGGCCAACGGGGTCTCTGGTGCAACCATTCAAGGCTACGAGGCGGTCCACATGATTCGGAGGGGGTAGATTCAAAGGGTGGCAGTCAATGACTTACTTCGGCAGATTAAGTTTATCAACCGTCTCTTCGATTTGGCAGCATGAACACACCATGCGCTCATGCCAACAACCTATCGGCGCGTGAAGGTTGCCACACTACCTTCCGCAGTCCTATGGTTTCGCAGTTTTGAATAATGCTGCGTTCTCGGGAAGCTGTTCCGTCATCTTGGCGTGCACTTGTTCGGCCACGAACTTCATGGAGGAGGTATCACTACCTTCTTCATACTTAAATACCACGCTGAGAGAGCCGAGAATGTTGCCGTGCTTGTCGCGCAGCGCTGGCTCGACTTCAAAGCGGTGCTTAACCTCATCCGTCTCGATGCCAGTAGTCCCCGTGGCGATGATGCGGCTATCGTCTTTGCCCGCGGGGCTGCCGTAGCGGCCAATGTTTGAGCCGACGACAATTGGCACGGTCTGCCCGGGTGGGGTTGCCCGGATAACGAGGATGATGATCTCGGGATGAGCTGCAAGTGCTTGATCAACTAGCTGTTGAGCAAAGATATGAGGTTTTATAATCGAGACCATCGGTTCTACCGGCAACAGCAGATCCTCAACCGAGATGACACGCGGCTGTAATGAGTTCCGGATCGCAGTTGCTAGCGGCAGAAAACGTGATGTGTCGTCACCACTATGCCATGGGAAGATAACGCCAAGAGAGCCGATGCGTTTTCCCGTACTCGTCCTAAGAGGGACAAGTACCTCATATCTCGACTTCTCCGGCATCGGCTCGGCGAACGGTTTGCCCGTTACTCCGACGGCTATGTCATCTTCATCCGAGCCCTTGCCAATGCTGGACGTCAGGGTTGAAGCGATGATGATATTACTCGTTGTTCCCGGCTTCGTAACGTGCATGGCAATGGCTACAAGACCGGGATGTTCGATGCCTGCAATCTCTACTAATTGCTGCGCGCGTATCGGAGTTGCTGGCGGAGTTGTTTGGGCCTTTAGTTCAGCGAAGGCAGCGCAAAGGATCAGTACGCACATCGCGGTGGACCGGCAGTTCATGCGAACTCCAATTCTGATTCAAGACGTGCAAGTTATGTAAGTGCAAACAATGTGTCTAAAATGTCAGCTTCGCACCAAACTGAATCTGACGGGAAGTGGTAGAAGTTGAGGCGATTTGTCCAGCGGTTGGTGTGGGTGCCGTGAAGGAAAGTGTCCCCTTGCTGAAGCCGTAAAGGACATTGTTGGTGACCGGAGCAGCGAGGTTGGTGTGGTTCAGTACGTTGAAGAACTCCGCCCTGATCTGTAAGTTCGCCACCTTCGAGATGAACGGTAGAGGGTTATTCTTGAACAGCGAGAAGTCAAAATTCGAAACACCGGGGCCAATCAGCGAGTTGCGCCTCGATGTCCCAAGTAGGGTCACGCTGGATGGGGTAGTAAAGCACTCCGTACGGATGTAGTGCAGCACATTGCCGGGGTTGACCGCTCTGTCACAGGCACCACCGCGCAGGCGATTCGGGAAGTCGTAAAGATTGGTGCTCTTCAGCCCCAGGGGATCGCCACCGATCTTTACCGTGAAGGGCAGACCGCTACCCTTCTGGTAGATGCCGCCGACCTGCCATCCGTTTGTCAACTCCCGTACGAAGACACCACCTTCAGAACGCCCCGGGACCTGCAAAACAGTGTTGAGGACAAGGTTATTGCGTATGTCGAAATCAGACAGGGCACGCCGTAATCGTGAATCGTAGAACGGCAGGTTCGCTGAAGAGTTCGTAAACTCATCACCGACTCCAGTGGAGGATGCGTCGTCGATGCTCTTCGACCAGGTGTAAGAAACGCCGAACTGGAGATTTTTCAGCGGGCGCCCTGTGATGTTGGACTGAAGTCCGTGATAGGTGCTTTCGGCGACATAGAACAAGCCATTTATCTGCCCGACATTAGGGTTGATCTTTGTTCCGCTGCCGCTAGGAGAAGGCCACGTGTAGCCAAGCGGCGTTAGCGTGGGCAAAACCGTATTCACGTCTTCTGCGCGAAATGGTTGGTGCACGCCGCGCGTACCGATATACGCGACCGTGGCGATGATGCCTTTGCTAACCTGGCGCTGAACGTTCAGATTCCAATTCATCACATAGTTGCGGGAGGGGTTGTAATCGACGTGGGAGTAACGGAGATTGAGAGGAGTCAACTGTGTGAATGCGATCTTGGGGAAAGTACCCATCCCGAGCGACGATAGACTACTGCGTCCAAAGAACGGCGCAGACAGGTAGGAAACGATGTTGTACTCATATGTTAACGGCAGGACATCGTAGATACCGAAAGCTCCACGCAGGGATGTCTTACCATTGCCGTACGGATCCCACGCGAAGCCGACACGCGGTTCGAAGTTTAGCCGCGTGGGATTTTGGAAGAAAGGCGAGCCCAGGCTTGGCGCTGGGTCCGAAATGTTGCGCAAGTTGGTCTGCTGGCCCCGCGTCTCGAAGGGTACAGTCGCCATCTCGTAGCGTAAACCGAGGTTGACCGTCAGAGTAGGCCGCAACCGGAAGTCGTCCTGAACGTAGACACCGACAATCGATTGTCGAAGGTCGCGCGGTGTAATGACCGATCCCTGCAGTGCGGAGGCAAACGTCGTCGGCAGGTTAGTGAGAAAGTCGTGCAGAGAACCGAACGAATAGGAGCCGTTGGGGATGGACGAGCCGAGTTCGTTGTCGCGGATGCGCTCGAATGATCCGCCGATCTTGATAGAGTGTCTGCCCTTCTGGACCAAGAGGTCGTCATAACCTTGGATGGTCGTGAAGGCATAGTCCACTTCGCCCGCGGAGCCGAGACCGCCAAGATAGGTGTCAAGGCCGGACACGTTGATGGTGCCCACTGCGGTATTCGGCACGAAACCCAGCGTAATGTCGGCGGCCGCGGATACTGTCGCTGAGACGCTCTTGCCCGCGTCAGTAACGATGCGATTCAGACCGCCGCGGACCGTGTTGCTGAGTGATGGCGAGAAAATGTGACTGTACTCGACCGTTCCCGACTGGCGCGTGGTTAGCGATGCCAGCACGATGGTCTGGAACAGATCGGGAGAGCTGACCGAGCTGCCGTCATAAAGATAAGTGCTGTGCAACGAGTCCCGCTCGGTCAACGTGTGATCTAGGCGCGAGGACACAAAATTCTCGGTCGAGTGCTGCTGCGTCACAGAGATGTAGGTGCCCGTGTCGCCGCTGGCTGGCGATGTTGGCAGCGGAAAGAAAACGAGATAAGGCTTGACCAGCGGATCTACGGTTACGGTGCCGCCCACTAGTTGGCCAGTGCGCGCAGCCGCGGATGGAACAGTTGTGGTCTGCGTGGCGCCAAGGTTCTGGCGGAGACTCTCATAGTTTACAAAAAAGAACGTGCGCCCCTTGAGAATTGGTCCGCCGAGGGTGCCACCAAACTGGTTCCGGCTGAAAGGCGGGATGATCACCGGATCAAAGTAATTGCGGGCATCCAGAGCGCTGTTCCTCGCAAATTCGTATGCGGATCCATGGAACGCATTGGTACCGGAGCGCGTGATCGCGTTGATTATGCCGCCCGAGTTACGGCCATACTCGGCCGGTGAATTGCTGGTTATTACTGAGAACTCCTGTATAGCGTCCACTCCCAGGTTCGCGCCAAGCGAGCTGCCCGGACCAGAGTTGGTGTAGTCGTTCACGCTAATGCCATCGAGACGATAGTTGTTCTGCTGCGGCCTCGCTCCAGCAACAGTCAGAAGAGTGCCGAGGCCACGGTTCCCTCGATCGAGGAAGTTGCCCACCGACGATTGCGTGCGAATAATCGCAACTCCCGGTTGCAGAGCTGCAAGCTGGCTGAAGTCGCGCTCGTTGAGCGGAAGCTCACGAACGGTCTGGCCGTCAATCACGTTGCTCAGCTCGGAGGTGGAGGTCTCAATAGTCGTATCGCTGGCCAGGACTTCGACCTGCTCCGAAATTGCACCCACCGGCAGCTTCACGGTGATCGAAAGCTCTTGTCCGACGGTCAGAGGCAGGTCTTTTACAAGTTCGGTCTTGAAGCCGGCCGCAGAGACCGTGATGTCGTAACTGCCCGGCAGCAGACTGGGTGCGGCGAAGTTCCCCGACTCACCCGTCGCCAGATCCTGTACCGTGGCCGTTGCTACATTGCGGATCGATATGTGTGCGTTGGGTATCGTCCGACCATTCGGGTCAGTTATAGTTCCAGCGATCGTTCCACCAGCGCCCTGCCCAAGCGACGCCCGACCGCCTACGAGCATCAGTAGTATAACCAAGCCACGAACCAGTACTCTTAATCCGGTCATATTCGTCACATACCTTTCGGCCCGCATCTTCATTCGGATTCCGAGGTTTCGGATGAGGGGCCAACGATCGAGTTAGGCCCATCTCTAGTTCAAAACATTTCCAAAACTAGCCTTGTGATACCCAGCCGTTTGTAGCAGCGACTTTGTGATTGGTTCGTTGAGTCAGTGTGAAAAATCGTTCATAGTGCTGAGCCAAAACCCAAAAAATGAGCCGCTTTGAAGTTGAGACATCGAGGCCTGTTGTGGTTCTCTGGAACGTGAGGAGGAGAACCGAGATGGGCAAGCGCGGGCACAGCGAATATCTTGAGCTGAAAGCTCTCGGCGAAGGCCGCTTCCGTTCCGATGCGCGAATCATGCACACCAAACGGGCTGCAGTTTGTTCACAGAACTCGACCACTGTTGCTACAAATCACTTAAAATGCGTGGGATGGGTCTGTCCCTGTGGGACCGAATCATGGTCGTCGTGATCGGAGTCGCCGTATTGCAATTTGCGGCCGTGACGGAAACCACAGAAGAGTCGAGAAAAATGAATCCACATCTTTTCCTAGCCGCAGCGCCACGGATTTCCACGAGGCCGTCTTCTGTTATGAATGCGCGATGGTCCGAAACTCGTTGAAGCGAAGCGTGTTGCCCCGCACATATGCACGGGCGGACCTCGCCATCTTAGTGCCCTTTTTGAGCAGCGGACGCTTCTCGAGTAGGCCATTCACGATTCCCTCGATCAATGCGATCTTGGAATCCTCGAATCCCTGAAAACGCCATCCATTGAACTTCAGGCAGAGAACGCGACCATCGTTGGCGAGTTCGGCCTCGATCATTTCGAGGACGCTAGACTTTCCGGCACCCCAGTCGCCATGGACTCCAATGGTCACGAGATT
>JALYIG010000040.1 GCA_030775885.1 Acidobacteriota bacterium
ATCCCACCCTCCGCGACCCTTCGGCGGATCCAACCTATGCCGCGCTACTTCTTCCACGTTCGATTGATTAGCGGGCCAGTAATTCCCGACCGGATCGGGAATTGAATTTGGCAATTGACCGCGGCCCGGGCTGATGCAGTTGAAGCTGTAAGGCAGACCATCGCTGAGAAGAAAGCGGCCGGCGAGCCCATCGCCTTTGCTGCCTTGGAGATCGCCGATCACACCGGTCGCGTCGTCTCGGCAATTGAGTTCGTCGAGGATCCAGCACCGGGCTCAGTCAAGCCGACCACACCAATAGCAATCTACCAAGAACTCGGCCCCGCTTTCATCCCATGCGGATTTTAGGCGGTCCGTACTGGCCTTTTTCATACAAGGAAGGACCGCCTTCGGGCGTTGTGACAGCTCGCTTTCAGAGGCGCTATCGTGATTAGGTTTAAATGGGGGTTCCGGCCGTCGAGTGAGGCGGTCGCGCGAGGACGGCCTCCGTCGTCGGGTCGGGTCCGAATTCATTCTCGCCGGTGATGTCGAGGATCTCGGCAAGCTTGGTGCGGGCCCGATTGACCCGGCTTTTGATGGTGCCCACAGCGACTTCGCAGATGGTCGCCGCCTCTTCATAGGAAAAGCCCGACGCGGCGACGAGAAGCAGAGATTCGCGCTGCTCGGAAGGCAGCTGGGCGAGAGCGACCTCCATGTCGCCCATGTCAAGATGACCAAACTGGGCGGCTGGAACACCAACATTGCTACTGAAAGCCCCATCCACGTCCTCCACCTCCCGGCCTCTCTTGCGCATCCGGGAATAAAACTCGTTTCGAAGGATGGTATGCAGCCATGCCCCCAAGTTGGTACCTGGCTGAAAACTCGCGTGATGGGCCCAGGCCTTCATCAGGGTTTCCTGCACGAGATCATCCGCGCCGTCATTTCGGCCGGACAGCGTAAAGGCGAAGGCGCGAAGCCTGGGTATGGCTGCCAGCAGTCCCTGCCGAAATTCATCGGGGACCGACTGGGCAGTCGGATGCGAAGTCGTATCAGCCATGGGATGCGTCGAGCCTCTTCATCAGCTCG
The DNA here is from genome assembly GCA_030775885.1 of Acidobacteriota bacterium. GTDB lineage: Bacteria > Acidobacteriota > Terriglobia > Terriglobales > Acidobacteriaceae > Edaphobacter. The sequence goes on from JALYIG010000040.1 coordinate 1,063, forward strand.
GCGAAGCGATCGGGCAGAGGTTCGTCCCCCAACGGGTCATAAAATGTCCGCAACTGCACCCCGATGGCGGCGTGAGCGATCGTTTTGGATTGCGGAATTTTTCGGTGTGGCGGCTGCTCGTCTGTTCTTTTATAGCCGCGATTATCTTCGGTGTTATCCTTGGCAGCCATCGCGTGGAAATGTTCTCCGGACAGAAAAGTTCCGTACAGTGGTATCGTTTTCTGCGGCTTACCCCGATCGCGCATGCTTGTTTAACTGTAGTGGGAACTTCTCTGCTCGAGCGCGCTTCCAGGACAGTGCGTTCCGAATTGCAGATCAACTATATATTCGATGACGAGCCCGGCCTGCAGCGCCGCCGCAACGGACGAGGCTTCACCTATGTCGACAGGTGTGGACGCAGAGTAGATTCCGGATCGCGCCGGCGGATTGAACGGCTGGTGATCCCCCCGGCTTGGAAAGAGGTCTGGATCAGTCCTGATCCCAATGGTCACATTCAGGCAACCGGCCGCGATGCAAAGGGCCGCAAGCAATACATTTATCATCCGGGCTGGAGGTCCTGGCGCGAAGAAACTAAATTTCTCCGGGTCCTGGACTTCGCTGGCGCTCTACCGAAATTGCGAGAGCGTGTCGCCAGGGATCTTGCCGATCGCAATCTCTCACAGGCGCTGGTCCTCGCCACTGCCGTGCGGGTCCTCGATCGCACACTGATGAGGGTCGGCAACGATGAGTACGCCAAACAGAACCAATCTTATGGCCTCACCACTTTGCTTGGAGAGCATATCGAAAGCGCCGGGACGCGCGTGCGGTTCTCGTTCCGAGGCAAGCATGGGAAGTTCTTCGAAGCCGAATTTAGCGACCGGCGCGTCGCAGCTATCCTGCGTCGGCTCGAGGGCATCCCCGGACAGCACCTCTTCCAGTTCATAGATGAATCCGGTGAGCCCAGGCGCATCACCTCGGATGACGTGAACGCCTATATCCGCGAAGCTACACAGGGCGATTTCACTGCCAAGGATTTTCGAACCTGGGCCGCTACCGTGCTGGCGGCTGTCGAGTTTTGCCAGATCGGACCAGCCGATAGCGATACCGCTGGCAGACGCAATGTAGCTAGCGCCGTCCGTAGTGTTGCCCGCCGCCTCGGCAATACTCCCGCTGTATGCCGCACGAGCTACATTCATCCCGAGATCTTATCGAGCTATGCAGATGGAACTCTGCTCGCTCTGGCCCATAAACTGGAAGACCCTGACCTGGAAGCTGCCACCGGTCTCTTCGAAAGCGAAAGGTCCGTACTCCGGTTTCTGAGGCGACGATTGAAACAGCAAGAGATGAGGCCTCAGCCGACCCTTTCACCGCCGAGACTGGCCGATGCCGTGTCGGCATCACTCTCGCCGCAGCTCTGATCTCTTCGCAGGAAAGCGGCGCCCGAAGGCGCCGCCTAGGCTGGGGCGATGGAGGTCAGGTCAGGTCAACACTTGTTGGCGCTCTTCATGGCGGGGGTGCACTTGGCGGTGTCCGGTTGACCGGTCTGTACCTCAGGCTGGCCGCCGGCTTTTCCGGCTGAACCGGCCTGCTCGTCGGCCTGCTTAGTCCCCGCTGGGGTGGCGCCGTTTCCAGTATCGGCCGCACCCTTGCCATTCGCACCGGTCTTATCCTGCGAAACCGCACCTGCGCCCCCAACATTCGCTGTGCATCCGGCTGCGCCGGCTTGAACCTGTGCCGCCGTACAGTCCTTGGTGGTCTTGCCTTTGGCTTCGCCGGAGGCTTGGCCTGCTGCGGCTGGTTTCTTGCCTTCAGTGACCGCAGCTTTGCCGGAGTCGGAGGCGGCCGCACCACTATCCTTCGGAGTCGCTTTGGCTGCCGCCTCGCCGGAGGCCTTGGCACCCGGCGCGGGCTTTGCCTCGGTCACCGCCGGCTGGCCGGCGGCATCCGTGGCTGGCTTATTCGCTTCGGCGTTGGCTGGGGCACCGGCCTTAGCTGCACCCTTTGCCGGCGGACAGTTCGCCGGCAGCTTCCCCGATGCATCTGCCTTACAGTTGTCAGCACCTGCCGGCGCACCGGCATTGGCGCCCGCCGCGGGCTTGTTCGCCTCCGCGTTCGGTGCACCACCAGCCTTCGCTGCGCTCTCCGCCGGCTTGTTGGCTTGCGCATTGGCAGCGGCTCCAGCCTTTTCTTGTCCCGGCTGCCCGGCTGCCTGTCCTGATGGCGCCGGGCAATTCGCTGGCATCTTGCCTGATGCATCTGCCTTGCAGTCGCCCGCTGCGCCAGCGCCCGCCGCCGCGCCGGCATTTGCTTTATCACCGCGTCCCTGGTCCTGCTTGGCCTTGGCAGCCTTGGCGTCGACTACCTGCTTCGGTTTGACGTTCTCCTTCGGCTGTTCGACATTGGCGACGAAAGCCCGCACGGCAGTATCATTAGCGGCGGCCGCTCTGGCCTGTTTAGGATCACCCACCGCCTCCACCTTGTGCACCACCACCTTTTGGTTCGTCTTCTGCTGGATGACGTTGATGTCGATGATGTTATTGACGATGATGTTGTTCTGTACGACGGGCTCGGCCGTTTGCGTGTGCGTGAACACCTCGTGGACACGGTCGCCACCCTGAATAACGACAGTCAATTGTGGGGCGAGGAATTGCTCGACCGGGACGAAGACCCAGTTCGTCTCGGGGACGTCACCGACCCGGACAGTCACGTCCACGGCATAGCCACGGCCTTCGGGCGGCAACGGCGCCCAGCCGACATGCCCCTCATCGCGGCGCCAAACGACCCAGGCCGGCGCCCAGCGCGTGCCCGGCACCCAATACCAACCGATATCCGGACTGAAGCCCCAGCGGCCGTAGTGATAGGTAATGGGGGCGAAGGGTTCGTCGGAATCGAAATACCATCCGTACTGGTCGGTGTAGATCAAGTGACAATTCGTATATTTAAGAAAGTAAGAACCGACATTTGCCGGGACCCAGACGTAAGGATGATCCTCTGTCTGCACCCACGAGCCGTGAGGCTCCAGGTCGTTGAAAAAGACCTCCAACGATACGTTCGCGGCGGCTTCGGCCGATATCGGAACGAGGAACTGGCGATTTAGATCGAGGCCAAAGGGGGCTGCGATCAGGAATGCGGCGGCTCCCAGCATGAGCGCTTTCTTGTTCATTGTCAGGGTTTCTCCAAATGCCGCCCGCCCTGCAACGCTGTTATGCTGTCGATGTTCCGATCGCTTCGCTGCTTATTGAAAGCGTGCCGGAGCAGTGCAAGGGGAGCTGACCGAGCAGGGCAGCTTATCGCCACAGGGGGCAGGCCGGTTCGAACGGGGCGACGCAGGTACTATAAAACAGAGGCAGCCGGAACGAAGGTACCTGGAATGATTGTGCTGGCTGCTTTCCTGAGAGTATACGCGGTTGCACAGAAGAGCGGGCCTGGCGGGGCTCGCCGGGCCCGCGTGCTAAGTTTAAGCGACTTTACCTCGACTGCTGGCTCCGTCCGCCGGACTGCTGGCTCTTCGAGTGGGCTGCTTGCGAGCTTGCGTGGGCCGACTTTGAGTGGTCCTGGGCTTTCGTGGAATGCTCCATTCCTTTGTCGTGCTCTCCCTTGCCGTGGTGCTCTGCGGCGGTGCGATGAGATTTCGCCGCCGTCTCGTGGTCGGCGGCCGCCTTGGTGTGCGCGTCGCGTGGCATGTCATTCTCCTGTTGGGTGGTCGCCCGATGCCCAACTCAGCGACCTCTTCGAAAGTTCCTCTCCCGGCGACTCCGAAGGTGAAACGATTCCCTCCGGTCTGACCCGGCGCCCCGGAAGAGAGGATTGCTCCCCTCGCCTCGCCATTACGATCTAGGCGGGGATACGGGCGTAAATCCAGGCGCGCGATCCATCGAACCGGTCGCTGCATCGGGCGACGCATTTGAGCCGCGCCCGGACGGGCGCGGCTCAAGACGGGATGGCCGCGATTAAGGCGATCTCCGATCCTCGAAGCCCTGATATGGAGCCCGGATACGCTCCCTCTCTTCTCGGCTGAGATCGTACGCGGGCGCCTTTGGATCGTATCCCTTCCAGCCTTGGCGGCGATAGTCCGCCATCCGAGCGGTCGGATCGATGGGTGAATGTCGAGCGAGAATGGCCTCCGCCCGAGCAGCCATGGCGTCATCTGTGCGAACCGTCACGAGAGTGCCGCCGCGCCGGATCGCTTCCGAGTACACTTCAGCATGCTCCTTCGGGACCCCGATATCCGTCAGGGCGCCTATGATGCCTCCGGTGGCGGCGCCCGCGGCGGCGCCGAGTGCGGTCGAGGCAAACCAACCTAGAGCAACTACCGGCCCAATGCCCGGAATCGCCATCAATCCGAGACCGGCTAGCAGGCCGCCCGCTCCGCCCACCGCGGCGCCCAATCCCGCGCCGGTTTTCGCGCCGCTAACTTCGCGGACGTCGTCATGGGCGGCACTCACGTGCTTATTGGCAACGACACTGATCTCCGAACGCGGCACCCCTGCTGCCTCCAATTCGGTCACCACTTGGTTTGCCTGACCATAGGTGTCGTATACTCTGCTGAGAGTCTTCATGTTGATTCCCTTGATGATGAGAGATTTCGCCGGTCAGTTACCGACCACATTGCCCTTGTAATCAACAGCAACGTTTACCGACTTCCCGTTCATCTGAGCGGTGCCGCGCCAAATACATTTGTCGTCCTTCTTAAGGGACGACACATCACCAAAGCCAGCCGCCGCGATCCGATCCCGCGCCTGACCTTCGGTGAAGCTATTGGCTCCTGGGAAGGGAGCTCCGGCTTCGGCTGTGGCGGTGGTGAAGTAGCCGGCCTTGCAATTCTCGAGAAACACCGCCTGGTCGATCTTGTCAGGTATCGGCTTATTCGCGACGCGAAGCGCTGCTTGATAGCGAGCGGCCTCCTGGGCATCAAGGACGCCGTTACCGTTAGCGTCCGCCGCCTTCCATGCCGCCTGACAATCCGCATCGGACATAGCCGCGGACGCGGGCGTGCTGAGGGCGGCCGAAAGCGCAATGACGAGCAGTCCGATTCTCATTGAAATGACCTTCCTGTTGATGTCGCCGCAGAGTGATGGAAATGGTGGACGCGACCTTTGGTTCCCCCGAATACAATGCCGTCAAGAATATGTTTCGAGGAACTTGCTAGGCGCTTGAGAGTTGTTGCGAGCGTCTAGTCTCTTGGAGAACGAAGATGATCAAAGGCGGAATCTTGTGGCTACTCGGCGTGCCGTTAATCGCCGTGATCGCTCTGGCTGTGTTTCACGTTATCTGAGCGAGATGTGAGGGATGGTTGGCGCAGGCCCAAAACTGTGAAGCCACGAAAGCTTCTCAGGAACGATCGGTCCCTGCCTGCGTTTTGCTGTTCCCCAATTCCAGCGAAAATGGAGACCTAAGATGGACAAAGACCGGATTAAGGGTGCAGCCGAGCAGGTAAAGGGTAACATTAAGGAAGCGGCCGGCAAAGTTGTCGGCGACGCCAAGCTGCAAGCTGAAGGCAAGGCCGACAAGGCGGAAGGCAAGATCCGCAATGCGGTCGGCGGCGCTAAGGATGCGGTGCGCGACGCGGTGAACAAGACCCGCTAGTTGGTAGGGTTACAGACGAGCGGGCGCGTCAAACGGCGCCCGCTTTCCCTTCGTTCGACGGAGCCATGCCGCACGCCTGCAACCGTTGCTCCTGTGTCGAGCATGTTTTTCCTGAGGAGTTGCATGGACTGCCGCAGCGGAGACTAGAATTCGACCCGCGTCGCGCGATGCTCGATCAGCCCATTCATTTCGACTGAGCTCGGTGACTGGAACTGAGTTATCGCGCTCCTTGTAGGGCCACCGCATGCTGTCCTCGCCACTCCAGCCCGATACCTTAGAGAGGACGCGCTCCGAAAACACAATCGAAACAATTATTCGCCTGGAGGAGGAGGGCGAGAATGACCGGCCTGCAGTCGAGAGGCTCTCCGAGGTTATAGGACGTTTCGCTGGGACCATACCATTCGTCGTCTGCCAAATCCTCGGCGTCTCCTTTTGGGCTGCCCTCAACAGCTGGCAGATTGGCTCGGTCAGGCCCTTTGATCCGTTCCCTTTTCCTCTCCTTTCCTGCGTTCTGTCCTTTGAATGTGTGCTGCTTACGGCTTTTGTGCTTATTCGTCAGAACCGAATGAGCCTCCGAGCAGATCGCCGGAATCACCTGGGGCTACAGATAACTCTTCTTTCGGAAAAGGAGGTTACGAAAGTCATTCAAATGTTGGAGCGCATGAGTCGGCAGATGGGAATCGAGAGGCAAGTCACGGACGCTGAGAGCAAGCAACTCGCTGAAGATACGTCAATTGAAAATATCGCTCGCGAACTTCGGGAAAATCTTGAAGCAGAAGTGGTGTCTACACGCCATACTGGCGCAGAAGGTTGAACTTTTCCCGAACCGAGAGTACCGGTGCCTATGGATTGTATTCATCCTTCGCAGGGAGGTCCGTGTGCCTGCTTCGGCGTGCCGGGGCGTGCCAGGCCCTAGCGCGAGACTTTCTCACGGTTAGCAGGCGGGGAAGGGAACCAAGCGAGCGACGCACCGTTCTTTCCCGCACCGGAGGCCTCTTTCGCCTTGCCAAATGTCTCGCCATGAGGACCTAATCGGGGGATCGAGATGCGAGACGTAGTCCCGGTCCCTTTTGTTCCGACGTTTCGGCAGACCTCCCTGCCAAACACACTGGTCACTGGCGCCATCCTGATTGGGGCGTTGTACTTCGGGCGCGACATTTTCGTACCCTTGGCGCTGGCGGTGCTCCTTAGTTTTGTCCTCGCGCCGATGGCCAATAGGCTTCAACGGCTACGGGTGGGCAGAGTCCCGTCAGTTCTTTTCGTAGTCATCGTCGCCTTTGCAGCCATCCTTGGTGTTGTTGGTTACGTGGGAACCCAAGTCGCCCAGCTGGCGACAGATTTGCCCTCCTACGAGAGTACGATCCAGGCGAAGATCACAGCACTTCGCGGCGCGGGTGCCGCAGATGGGACGCTGGCGAGGGCAGGCAACGTCCTTCAGAATCTCGACAACGAATTGAACCGCGCTACCGCCAACAAGCCCGGCAGTTTGCAGTCCCCGCCGAGCGCCGTCCGCGCCGATGAGGCGAAACCGATTCCGGTAGAGGTTCATCAGCCGCCCCCAAGC
>JALYIG010000041.1 GCA_030775885.1 Acidobacteriota bacterium
GCTGTAGACCGTGTTCTCGTACCATCCCGCTGCCCCGACATTGAACTCATTGACGATCTTCGGGCTGAAGGTATAGACGATGTTGTAGACGAAGTTGGGATTCTTGGTCTGGTAGTCGTCTGATATCAACCATGGCAGGTTGTTTGCGGTAGAGGCGTAACCGGTGTTGTCGACCGTGGTCAGGTCGCCCCGCCCGAACATGTGCAGGCTTTGCGTCGGACTATAGTCGACTCGGAAGATCAGCTGCTTCACCGGTTTGTGCGCCGAATTGTTCGTCTGGTAGTTGTAGTTGTTGCTGGTGACGGCGGGATTGTTGGGCACATAGAAGCCGGGTCCTCCCTTCGGCGCACTCGCGAGAGCGGTGGGATCCTGCGCTCCAAGCGTATTGTCATGGATGATTTGCTGCAAAATTTGCATCTGTGGATCGATCAGACTGAGAGGAATTTTGTTGCCCGGGAAGCAGCCGGAGCCTGGGGTTCCGGTCGAGGCACACGAGGCAGCAGACTGGCCAGGGATTTTGATGTTAACCGGGATATTGGTGGTTTTCCCCTGGGAATAGGTCTGCGAGAAGTCGCCACCGATCTCCGCCTGTGTCGGAATCCTATAGCTCTTGACCCCGTCGGGCGTGATCGTCGGATCATCCTCGAAAGAGACGAAGAAGAACAGTTTGTCCTTGTTTTGATTGAAGTGCCCTGGCCAGTAGATGGGGCCGCCAAGGGTGCCTCCGGCGGTGTTGTAGCGGTAACGGGCGCGAGCTATGTAGGGGGAATGGGTGAATTTATTGAAGAAACTATTAGCGTTGAGATCTTCGTTGCGGAAGTAATAGTAGAGCACGCCATGGAACTTGTTTGTGCCGCTCTTGGTGACGTAAGTTATGTTGGCACCTGCCGTCTTTCCATAGGCCGCCTGATAGTTAGAGCCCAGCAGGCTGATTTGTTGGACAGCGTCCTGATTGATTTCGTCATCCATCGTGCTGAGACCGCGAGTGTTCGCGGTAACGCCGTCCACTGTGACCAGGTTGTATTCATTGAGCACGCCGTTGACGGTCGGAGTCCCGGTAGTGCCCAGAGTGCTTGAGCCCCCGCCGCCGTAAACGCCCGGCAGAGTTTGGAGCAGGCCCATGACGTCGCGCCCGAGCGTGGAGAGGTTGTCCACCTGTGTGCTGTCTAGTACGCCGGAGCGTTCGGAGCTGGTGGTCTGGAGGGGCGTGATGGCCGCCGAAACAGTCACGGACTCGGTTACGGCCCCAACTTGCAGGGTGAGTGTTCCTGTGGAAAGGTTCTGCGAAGCGCTGAGTACGAGGCCTACTTGCTTCAGTTCCTTGTAGCCAGCGGCCTTGGCTGCGATGCTGAATGTGCCCGGCTGCCGATCGGGGAAGATAAAGTCCCCACTTCCATTGGTGTGTGTCGTGACGACGACGTTCGTCTGCTGGTTCGTCAGAACCACTTGAGCGTTGGGCACTGCGCCGTTGCTTTGATCGACGACGTGACCGCTAATTGTTGCGCTGGATGTTTGCGTTCTGGCCTGAATAGCGAAGCACCCGAGCATGGATACTACGACTAGCCTCAAAAGGGATTTCATGTTCACACTCCTTGTTTCAAATATTTGCGCTGTACTCGTGTCGCGAGCTACCACGCGAAGCTGGTCGTTATGCAATCGGACAATGCATGAATACGTATACAGTTCAAGCGGGACCGAGGTTGCAAATAAAATAGAGGCTTGTCAATCGAAATACTGCTTTCGTAAATGAAGCCGTCATTTTCTTGGTCCGGCTCCTGCGTCGAATGCCAGGCACGCTCGCAGCCCCACCATTCTTGTAAATCAAGATCGCTGAATGAATCCGTATACATTCAGAGGTTCATGCTGCGCTATGACATGCAAGCTTGTCAATGCATTTATTTAGTGCGGTGGACCGAGGTTCACATTAGCCAGGAGGAAGCCCACCCAAATACATGTAGCTGAGGCTTCCACACTCCTTGAGCAGCCGCCTGATCGTTTGGTCTGGGTATCGTCGATTGTAAGGTTCGGCCCAGCCAATAGCTTCAGCCGTCGGCGGGTCCGGTCGCTCCTGCGGTATGCCGGTCCGTTTCTCGAATAGAGAGGAATCGATCAATCCTTCGGTCGAGACCTTCACGAGTTTCTTTAGTGCGCCTTCATTTTCTGCGTACAGATCAACGTTGTTAGGCAGCCCCAGTTCGGCCAGCATCACTAGCGGCGCAGCGGCATAGAGATGGTAATGCAGTGCTCGACGACCCCGCCGCATTTCTTCAGGCAGCGTTCCATCCGGCTGAATGGCACCAATTCCGGCCTTGGCCGTATTCATTGCCCAGTTGAAGTCTGCGTGATTATTGGTTGCGATAGCAGTTGCCGCTATCTGGATCGCAGCCCAATAAAAGTGGTTTTGCGCCCCCGTCCCACTCTCACTTTGGCGATGTGTGTAGAACGCCCGGGTCAGGTCCGCATTCTTTTGCAGCCACGGAAGAATTAGAGCGCGTTGCGCAGGCGTACTCAACTTTGCGCCGTCCACCTTCAGGTATGCGATTGCCTCCGCACCCGCCACCCATCCCTGCACAAAATACGCTTGGCTCGATGACATCTTTCCGGTCAGTGCGCGCTCACGGGCCTCTACCTCCAGATGATGAATGACGCAGGCCGCCGCCTGCTCTGATCCAGTCGTTCGAAACGCATCCGCGCTCGCAACTACCACATCCCCCTCATGCTTAACAGGACCGGAAGTCCGGTCATACTCCTTCTGTCGCACAGGATCGATAATGGAATGCGTTGGATCGTTAAGGGCATAGAATCCGTCCGTAACGAAATCGACCGGAAGATGGGCTGGTTGCGGACACTGATAGGGTACCCGGGAAAGCGTGACCGGATCCGCGTCCCACGGTGAAACGAGCGGACCAGCAGCGCGCATGGAAGCGCCCGGCAACAATGACAATAGCGGAAGGCAAAGCCAAAACCTACTCAAAATGCAGTCTCCTCGTCAACAACATAGCCGTTTCTCCAATCCGAGCAACCTAGACCACTTGCCATTGGGATTTGGATCAAAGAGATCACCAAAGTGCCGAAACGTTCCTCAGTCTATCCGTTTTGTGAAAGCAGTTTCGCGACTCGATCGATACACCTCTTTCCCGCCGGTTTGCGAGCCATCATCTGCGAAGCGCTAAACGACCCCCACGATAAATCATCACCGGCTCTCTAGCCTGCATCTGTACAGTGACTCGCCGCCCGCTCAGCGTGAAGATGGCAGGTTCTCTCCTGTCGGGCAGCAATTTCATCGCGGTCACCTCTTTTGGAGTCCAATCCTTGGGCATGGTCGCCGTCAATGGTCCGCCCGCGATCGAATACATGGCGATGCGGTCGTTTCCCAACGGGCAGAAGGTTGAATTATCGCGAGCTACCTCGGCGCTATCCAACATCACGCTATAGGTGTTTTTCAGCCAGTTGACCTCGACATGGTTGCCGAATCCTTCAAGAGTGGTGACGGCACGATCCTCGATTTCCTCAAAGCCCTCTATATTGAGCATGTGGAGGCGGAACCATGGCACCATCGCAAGGTAAAACGAGTCGAGCATTCTTTCGATCGGTGCATCGCCGTTGAAGATGCTATGTTGCGCTTCACCATAGAACATCATCAACAGCAACGGAAGATCTTCGGAGTTACCAGCGCGACCCCACACTGCACTTTTGCGGTAGATCATTGATAGCATCGGCACGTGCTTGCCGCCGAAGGGGCACGGCGTTGGCCCTCCCGCGTACCAACTCATACTCATCTTTCCGATGAAAGGATACCGCAGCCCTTCGGAGGTAACATCTACTCCGTGCTTGGCGAACTCCTCCAACACGCGATATCGGCCTGCAAATAGATTGCGAATCCCGCTGGCCGGATGCTTCGGATCCCAATCATTACGGATACCAAAGTAGGAAAGCACGTCGACGTGGATTGTGCCGGGCAGCTTGTAGCGTTCGAAGGTGTATCGAACGCGCTCCAGCCCGGTTGCCTCCATGTACTTCGCCAATCCCTGTATGTAGGATTCCTCGCCGGTCCATTGGCGACTCTTCCAAAGGTCGCCGTCCGGCTTCCGTGCAATCATGGACTCGTTCCATACCGGGCTGCTGCGATATGCATCATCGTAGTTATCTGATAGGCTCACAGTCGCATTCAGCAGCTTCGCCCGTTCCTGTAGTTGCATCATTCCTTGGTATCCGCCGATCCGCTCATCGACGACGTTTACTGCCGGATATCCGGTGTCCTTGCCCCTGAACTGCCAGCCCCAGAGGTGCACGAGCTGGGGCCACCCATCGGTCAGAGCGTGCATGTTACGGATCATCTGTTCGCATCGATCGAAGGTAGCGGATGGCTTGGGAAAGTTCGGCTCGTCGGTCCGTATTCCATAGATGAACTTGTCGTCGTAGAAGTGGTTCGGAATCGTGGGCATTCGCCCTCGAACCAACCTTGCGCCATCGAGCCAAGTTTGTGGTCGGGTGCCGGTTGCCGGATCCAAAAAATCCAGCCTGCAGGCGGATTTTTGCTCCACAAGCAGGTTTGGCGTCGATGCATTTCCGCAACTTTTCGGCGCGCCGCGGCCAAGATTCATGTCATAACAGTCTCCGCCGTCCACGCGAAACACCTTCGTGGTTCCCATGCACGTTCGGCGGCTAGGGGCTTCTCCCGAGACCGACAACAGCGTTCCGTCCATGAACGCCGTCGTCTCCTGCACGCACACTGCTCCGGAGTGCCCGAGCATGACTACCGGGAGAACACCATTGATCTCTCCCCAGAAAGAATTCAAGCCCAGTTTACCTGCCTTCGCATCCTCAAGCAGCGTCACATCTCCGCCCGCATTTGCATGCGCCAGCCATGCGTCTTTATCCTGCTCGCGGAGGCTCACCAGCGAAGGCATCGAGATTGAAATCAGCTCGAATCCATCGTTTTCACGTACGTCTTCCAGCGTGATGAGGACAGTATTTGCCTCAACTGCGTAGCATAGCGAGAATTCAGCCGCGATAGTGCCTGGCGCATAGAACGCTAGAAACCGGAAGTCGACACCGCGCTTCAGTGTCCTGCTCATGGCCGGCTTCACAGCGACAGTGGCAAAACCCCACGGATCACGCCGGCACAAGCGAACGTTGAGCGGCACCCCAGAATCGTCGCCTCTAAATCGAATGCCGGACCTGGTCAAATGATACTCAAACACCAGACCGTCCGTGGGATCAAGTACTACCCGAAGCGACGAAGATCGCAACACCAGCGGTTGCGCCGGCGCATCTCTGGTCGAACTAGTCTGTGCCACAAGGTGCGGAAGAACACTCGCACTTCCTGCCACGGCAAGCCCAGACGCACCTAAGCGAAGAAAAGTTCGCCGATCGATATTTTTAGACTCGTCCTGCATTTCGTCTCCGATTTCCTTTCCAGCGCTCGCGACGGCCCCTTCCACACAAGCCTGACCAATTGGCGCAACGAGCACCAGGTCGTTGGAACCGCAGAAATAACAGTCCTCCATCAAGCTCGCGTGCCGGACTAGTTACTTGCGAGCATGACCGTTGCCAGGTCGTCACCACTTCGAATCTGTTTCGCCGCGGCCGCGTACTTCGGATCGTGATACGCTACCGCCGCGCGTTCCAGGCTATGCTCCAGTTCTCCCGCCTGAAACCCTCCGATTTGCTGATAGTCCCACTTCTTGCCGTCAATCGCATAAGGAAGCAGGAAATCGATAGCCCCTCGTATGGACCGGCCATCGGGAGTCTTATAGTTCCAGAGATCTACACCCACTCGCTCGCCCATCGTTGCAAGCTGAGTCAGCCCATCCAGGTTTCCATTGCTGTAGCCCCACCCTTTTGTGCGCGCAGTTTCCAGCGGCTGTCTGCCATCTACATCAATCTGGGTAATGCGTCGAGTCTTCACCCGTTCCAGCGTATCGACGGCGAGCTTTCGATCACCCAGGAACAACGCGAATTCTGTGACCTGTAGGTCATACCACGTCCCATGATTGTTCTTCGCGGCGTCCTCGGCCTTACCCTTTTCGCTCCTGCGCATCCAGTTCAGGTAGGCCGCGATCCAGGCTCGAATTCCTCGTTCGTCAGAGTCCTTCCAGGCCATTGAGCCTGCTAGCAATCCCACAGCCTC
>JALYIG010000042.1 GCA_030775885.1 Acidobacteriota bacterium
ACCGGCACCGTCTTGCTCGCAGAGTGCACAACGTCACCCGCAGCGTCCAGTACTGCGATCTCAACCGTGCATGAGCAATCTCGGACCGCTGGATTGAAGAGCCTGGCTTTGACTGACACCTCGGCCATCCCGTCTGCAGCCACCGTCGGCATAATGTGGACGGTATCCAGGGCAACCGCCGGAAGGTAGGTCAGGTTGACGTGCCGGTAAAGCCCGCCATATAGGCAAAAGTCGCTCAGGTCGGAAGGCACACGATTCAAGTCCGGAGAATTGTCACAGAGGACTGTGATCGGGACGGCGCCCTTCGCCCCCTTTGATTGCCGCGAGGCTTCCGTGATGTCGAAGACAAACTCGTCATACCCGCCCTGGTGAGTTCCGATCAAGGTCGAGCCAACCCAAAGCGTTGTGGTCTGGCCGGCGCCCTGGAAGTGAAGAACGGTTCGGCCGTCCGCAAACGGGTTCATCAAGGCAAGACGCGTTCTGTACCAGCCCTGGCCCCGGAAGTACGATCGGTCAGGATCGCAGGCGTCCATGGCGTTGAAACAATGGGGAAGTACAGCCGCCTTCCAGAGATCGGCCTCTTCCTTTCGCCACGCCTCCCATATCCCGGCAAGCGGCCCCTGCCGGTACTCCCAACCCTCGTCCAGCCGCTTTGAAAAGACGGTCGCTCCTGCTGGGGACTGGCTCTCCATCGCGGCAGCGCGTAGAGGGGCCGGCACCAGAATGCCAGCCGTGGTCATAGTCGCTGTCAGCAGAAACTGCCGTCGTGATGATTCAAGCAAGTCAGACCCCTTAGGTGATACTTAGGCTCGCTGTGGACTCAAGAGCACCTAAGCGACCGCGACCTTCCCCACACCTTGCAACTGATTTGGGGCTATCGCGAAAGCAGACCCACCCTCCACGTCCGCGAAGATGAATGGCAAGTGACTCACCGTTTGGTTCGGATGCCAAACAGTATCTTTATTGTAATGAGATAGTTATCGAATTGTTGTAAGTTGTGACAAACGTCTCTTGCGAGTGCTATGTCGGGCGAGTAGGATTCGATGACGACGAAAATGAGCAGAACCAGCGCAAGTCGAGACACCTGGCACCCCCAGACCCGCGAAGAGCGTGAGGCGGTCCTTGAGACATTGCGCGACGTCCTTGCCAGTCCTCACTTTTGCAATAGCAAGCGCTACCCTGCCCTACTCCAATACATTGTCGAAAAGACGCTGGCCGGTGAAGCGGAGTCCCTTAAAGAGCGGACCCTCGGCGTCGAGGTATTTGAGCGGCCATCGTCCTACGACACCAACGCCGATACCGTCGTCCGCTACACTGCTGGCGAGGTGCGTAAGCGACTTTCTCTTTACTATCATGAACTTGGCGGAAAGCCTGCCATCCAGATCTCACTTCCCGCCGGCTCGTATGTGCCTGAGTTTCATCCCTTACACGGCGAACTTGAAAGCCCCATAGCGCCTCCCGTGTCCGGCCCTGTTCGGTCGCCTGATAGCACCGTCTTGAACCGGCTCCTCGAGCCAATTTCAGCGTGGCCGCCCACGCAATCGTTATCCGCGCCGGACCATCGAAGCGACCTGACGCAGCCACTACCCCACCGGCGAACCTTCCAACTCGGTTGGCTGGTATTCGCCGTCGCGCTCACCGCAATGGGCGCAGTCGGCTGGAGATACCGCGCCGACCACCCAAAGACCCCGCTGGACAGCTTCTGGAACCCCGTTCTGCGCGACCAGGCTATCATCCCTGTGTGCATCGGCGGCTCGGTCTTCTCGCAAACTCACACGTCAGGTGTGGCCACAGCCACGAAGGATGTCGACTATCCATTTATCTCCATCCAGAGCGCGTCCGCAGCCGCCCAGATCAGCGGCCTTCTGGAGCGAAGCGGCGGAGCCACAACCCAGTTGCAATCAGCCGCAACAACTCCGCTGACGGAACTACGCGAGCACCCGGTAATCCTTCTGGGCGGTTACAACAACCAATGGACACTCCGCCTGTTGCAACCGCTGCGATTTCACTTCGCGCCCGCAACGGACGGCGAATCGATCGTCGACGACCAGCATCCTGGAACCCACTGGCTGCGCGATCCCTCCCTGCCTTATTCCAGCGCGGACGACTATGCCATCGTGGCTCGTTTCCATGATGCAACCACCGACAGTTGGGTCGTCGCGCTGGCCGGAGTGGGCCGGAATGGAACTGAAGCCGCGGCGCAGTTCGCCACCAGCCCCCACTACATGCAACTACTCCGGGAGCAGGCCGGGACGGACTTTACCGGCCGCAACGTCGAGGCCGTCCTGAAGGTCAGCGTTATCGACGGAAAGACTGGGGCGCCCTCGATCCAGGCCGTACACGTCTGGTAATGCTTGCCAGATGCACCGAAGAATATTGGTGCGCCCGGAGAGATTCGAACTCCCGACCCTTTGGTTCGAAGCCAAATGCTCTATCCAGCTGAGCTACGGGCGCACATCGCAGAGCAGATTCCCTCCGCAACCCAATCTTACAGCGTCGACCGCACCACCTAGGCCACGGAAGGATTCAAAGGCGCCGGCGGCGCGGTGTCTTCTGGATGTGGAATCAGCGTAACCGTCTCAACGATATCCAGCCCGCTCCGGCGCAGCAACTGGTGGATCACCGCAGCCGTAAGCCGGCTCGCGTCATATTCCAGGCGCACCGTCTTCGCCTTTTCGTTGAACTCCATCCGCCGAACTCCATACACGTCCCGCGCCTTAGAAAGAGCCAGCATAACCCGTTCGGAGGGTGGTGCGCCATATCGGTAGAGCACATCGAGCTGAGTCATGCCCTAATCTTAGCAGTCCCTACAGCTTCCTCAGGTAATCCAGAATCTCGGGGCTCGTCCAGTTCTGCGCAGACACAAACTTCCGCCGCAGTACGCCCCTGCTGTCGATCACGTACGTCTCAGGAATCTTGATCGTTCCATACGTCTTCTGGACGCGGCCCGACGGGTCCCTTACGGTAAGAAAATCGACGTGATAATCCGTCAGGAATTTGTTGTACTGGCCGGCGTCCTCATCATCGCTGATGGCAATCACAATGATCTGCGGTAGCCGATGCTGCAACTCAACCAGGCTGGGGACCTCGTCGATGCAGGGAACACACCAGGATGCCCAGAAGTTCAGCACCACCGTCCGTCCGCGAAGGCTCGTCAGATCAACCGTCCGAGCCCCGTCCGACACGGAGAATTGCGGTGCACCAGCCCCAATGCTCGCAGGATGGTCCCCGCGGTCACATGCAGTAGCCAGCAACCCGCATAGCGCCAGCGCCAGCATTGGCCGGACGCCCCTGCGCAGACCGCCCGGCAATCCCGAGTTGCTGTTTTCCCAACCTGACGACATCTTCGAGCCATCCTGCTTCCAATTGCGCACGCGACGCTCCCGCTTCCTATAATACGAATCTGTGGACGATGCGCGGAAGCCGGACACCAATATCGATAACGACACACCGGCCCTCTCCCCGGAGCTGCGTCTTTCCATAGTTGTCCCGGCACGCAACGAAGCTGCCTCGCTCGCCCCCTGCCTGCAATCGCTGGTCGCCCAGTCGGAGCCCGGATTCGCCCTGGGCGCACAGTGGGAACTCATCGTCATCGACGACGAATCCTCCGACGCCACGCGCCAGATCGCCGAATCCTTCGCCTCCACCCATCCTGGCATCGAGGTCCTGGCTGCGCCGCCGCTCGATCTATCGGACCGCGGAGGCTTTACCGGCAAAACCAACGCCTGTTGGTTCGGCGCACAGCAGGCCCGCGGCGCGTCGCTCCTCTTCACCGATGCCGATACCATTCATCAGCCCGGAAACCTCTCCCGCGCCCTGCACGAAGAGGACAAATACGGCGCCTCACTGCTTTCCTACTCGCCTCGCCAGATCGTCACCGGCTTCTGGCAGCGGGCCGTCATGCCCCTTGTGTTTTCGGAACTCGCCAGCGTCTATCCACCCAAACAGATCAGTTCGCCGGAGTCGCCGCTCGCCGCCGCCAACGGCCAATTTCTAATGATCGAGCGGGATGCGTACTTCGCCGTTGGCGGCCATCGCACTGTCGGCCGCGACATTCTCGAAGACGTCGCCCTAGCCCGCGCCATCAAGCGCGCCAAATACCGCATCCGCTTCCGCTACGCACCCGATGCCCTCGCCACTCGCATGTATAAAACGCTGCCTGAAATGATCGAGGGCTGGACTAAGAACCTGGCGCTTCTCTTCCCGAACCCCCTGCTGCTGGCCTCTTGGCGCGTCCTCGATCTGCTGCTCTTCTTCGGTCTGCCCGTGATTGCGTTCGCCATTGCCACCGCGCCCAACCGCCCCTACTGGCAGACGGCAGTCGTGCTTCTCATCTGGGTGCGCACCCTGTTTCGCTTCTACGGACGCGTCGCGCGCTCCAACTTCCCTGCCATGGACGTCGCCCTCTCCATCCTCGGCATACCCTTCTTCGTCTGGCTTCTGGTTCGCAGTTCGCTTCATCACCAGGTCCAAAAGTCGGTGGCATGGAAAGGCCGCAGCTACAAAACTGGGCCCTAGCAGTCTGTTGGACCGCCGCGCATCCATATGCCGCCGAAATCATCCAATAACGAAGACTCTCTACCAACCAAGGGAATCCCAAAACACACACACGATGATCCTTCTAACTCGCAAAGCCGAATTTTCTTCAGCCCACTTCTACTGGAACAACGCCTGGTCGCAACAGGAGAATGAGCGCGTCTTCGGCAAATGCGCCAACCGAAACGGGCACGGTCACAATTACACCCTCGAAGTCACAGTCTCAGGCGAGATCGACCCCGTCTCCGGCTTTGTCGTCGACCTCAAGCAATTGAAGGATATTCTCGAGCGCGAAGTCGTCAGCGTCTACGACCATCGCCATCTCAACCTTGAAGTCCCCGAATTCGCCACGCGCATTCCGACCACCGAAAACATCGCCATCGCAATTTGGGACCGCCTCGATGGCAAAATTCCCCAAGCGAAACTCCAGCGCGTCCGCGTCTACGAGATGCCCGACCTGTTCGCGGACTACTACGGAGAACGATGAGCGCAGCTGCCCTCAATCATTCCACGCCCCGCGCCTATCTCTCGCGCCGATATCGCCTCAGCGCATCCCATCGCCTGCACTCCGAGGCCTTCACTGCAGAACAGAATCAAGCTGTATACGGCAAGTGCAATAACCCACATGGGCATGGCCACAACTACATCGTCGAAGTCACCTTCGGAGGCCCCGTCGATCCCACCACGGGCATGGTCTGCGACCTCGGCGAACTGGATGCGTTCGCGCAAACAAATCTACTGCAGCGCTTCGATACCATGAACCTGAACACGCTCGATGCCTTTCGCGACGTCGTATCGACCACGGAAAACTTTACGATAGAAGTATTCTGGATCTTCAAGCAGTTCCCGGGCGCCACTCTCCAGCGCGCGCGCATCGAGGAGACCAGTAACAACTCGTTTGAATATGCCGAATCGTTCGAGAAAGGCTGAATTGATATGAGCCAACTGACAGCTTCGGAACCACTCACTGCCGCCTCGCTCACCACCCAGGAACTCTACCGCGAACTCCTCCTGCGCATCGGCGAGGACCCAACGCGCGACGGTCTCATCGACACCCCCGAGCGCATGGAAAAGTCCATGGCCTTCCTCACCCGCGGCTACGCCATGGACATTGACACTGTGCTGCATGGAGCGCTTTTCGATGTTGACTACGACGAGATGGTGATCGTCAAAGACATCGAATTCTTCTCCATGTGCGAGCACCATCTGCTCCCCTTCTTCGGCAAGGCCCACGTCGCCTACGTCCCCAATGGCAAGGTCATCGGCCTCTCCAAGATCCCGCGTGTCGTGGACATCTTCGCGCGCCGCCTGCAGGTACAGGAGCGCCTCACCACGCAAATCGCCGATGCAATCTCCGCCGCAATCAACCCCGAGGGAGTCGCCGTCATCGTGGAAGCTCAGCACCTCTGCATGATGATGCGCGGCGTCGAGAAACAACACTCTTCCACGGTAACTTCGGCTATGCTCGGCGTCTTTAAAACCCAGTTGCAAACCCGTAACGAATTTCTCTCCCTCGTTCGCCGCGGTTCAACCACCTTGTAAACCGAGCCACGTCACACGCCCGCGACGATAATGCTCTTGCGAAACAGCATTTGGGCATTGTTTGTTTCCACCAGCTTGTGGTCCGGCGTGTCCGCCGCGTCTTACTCCGGTGCGAGCATACAATCGCGAAGGTGCATGAACTCACGGAGAGAGACGCGGGTGTTGCTGTGAATGGTCTGCTGGTTCTCGATAAACCTGCTGGGATGACTTCGCACGACGTGGTCGATATCGTCCGCCGCGCAACAGGGGAGCGGTCCGTTGGCCATCTCGGCACACTTGATCCCATGGCCACGGGCGTCCTACCGCTGTTGCTTGGCAAGTACACGCGCCTCGCCCAGTTTTTCTCCACGGCCGAAAAGATGTACGAAGGGTCAATCCGTTTCGGCTTTGCGACCGACACCTTCGACGCTGAGGGTACGCCCGCGTCCAAACCGGGTCCTCTGACTCTTTCCCTTGTCCAACTGCGTACCCTGGCCGCCGCATTTCACGGGGAGATGCAGCAAATGCCCCCGATTTTTTCCGCCAAAAAAATCGGCGGGGTTCCTGCGCACAAGCTAGCTCGCGCTGGTAAGCCGGTCGAGGTCAAACCTGCCCGAATCTTCATTCACCGCTTCGAGGTGCTCTCTCTTGGGGGTCCGTCGCCGGCCGAACAGTACGCTCGCTTCGTCATGCAGGTCTCCGCCGGCGGCTATGTGCGTTCCGTCGCGCACGAACTTGGCCAGCTTGCCGGATGCGGCGCGCATCTCGCCGAGCTCCGCCGCACTCAGGCCGGAGCATTCGCTTTGGCGCAATCCATCTCGCTCGACCTGCTGAAGTCCCTTGCGGGTAACGCCGGCGAAATTGAGCGTCGTCTGCCGCATCCGCGCACCTTGCTGCCAGAAATGCCTTCCGTCACCGTGGACGATCAAACCGCCGGCCGGCTCCGCAATGGAATGCAGATCAACCTTCCCGACTTTTCAGGCGCTTCCCTCGTCAAGGTCTTCACCAGCCCGACTGAGCTCCTGGGCATCGCCAAACGAGTTGCTGGGACCCTCATGCAGCCAATTGTCGTTCTGGGCTGATTGGTAAAGAGAAATATCCCACGCCGCCGCTCTTGCAGGGTGGACATCTCGTGAGTTGATCCAAGAATAGAATTACCGATGACCTTGGTCGTCGTCGTGACGACCCCAATCGTGATGATCGTCATTGTCCTCCCAATCTCTTATGACCTCAAGCGCTATCGTTTCAGCAGTGGCAGAACCAGCGGCATCACATTGCGCGCCACAATCTGGTTGCCCTTCGCCGTTGCGTGCGTCCGGTCTCTCTGCATCATCCCGGGAACGCCATAGACGTCCTTCAGCAGGAACGGCAGCATCGGCACGTGATACTTCGCTGCCAACAGCGTGTATGTCTCATTGAACTTGTGGATGTAGTCCTCGCCATAGTCCGGCGGAAGCGTAATCCCTGCCAGCGCCACTTTGATACCCGACTTCTTCAGCGTCGCAACCATCTCATCCAGATTCGCCCGCGTGTCCTCAATGCGCAATCCGCGCAGCCCATCGTTGCCTCCAAATTCCACTACCACCACCGCAGGATGCAGCGCAACAATGTCCGGCAATCGCTCGACCCCGTCTTTCGTCGTGTTGCCACTGACTCCCTCGTTATCCACCCGGTAGCGATAATGGAGCTGGTCAAGATCCGCCTGCAGATAGTCCGGATAGCTCTGTCCAACATCCGTCCCCGCGCCCGCCGTCAGCGAGTCCCCAAAACACACCAGCAGCGGTCGCCGGTCGTTTGGATCAGCCCTCTTTGCCGGCGCGTCTCCTGGGGCATCAGCCACCATCGGATCCGCCGGCTGCGGCGACGCTGGCGCTCGACTCGTATCCGTTCCCGCGTTCCCATGGCATCCAGCAACGGCAAGTATTAAACCCGCTAAAATCGATAGAGAAAGAACTTTCTGCATAGATCCAACGTATCAAAGATGTGATTTCCTGCGGCTCGCGTTGGCTGGCGCAGAGGGAGACATGGGATCCGTGAGTGAAGACACAGGCAGCAAGCAAGCGATGATTCTGGTTCAGCAACTCCGCAAATCCATCCGCAATGGCTCCCGCACCGTGGACATCCTCAAGGGCCTGGACTTCAGCATCGCCAAGGGAGAGTTTGTCGCCATCATGGGCGCGTCCGGCAGCGGCAAGTCGACTCTGCTCGGCCTCCTTGCGGGACTCGATACGCCCACCGCAGGCGACGTTCACCTCAATGGCACGGCCATCAGCTACCTGCCCGAAGACAAGCTCGCCCAGGTGCGCGGCAAGACCGTCGGCTTCGTCTTCCAGTCCTATCAGCTCATCCCTACGTTAACCGCTCTCGAGAACGTCCTCCTGCCCCACGAACTCAACGACGATTCTCACTCGGATGGCCTCGCCCGCGCACGCCAACTGCTCACCAGCGTCGGACTCGCCGATCGCATGCATCACTACCCCGTTCAGCTTTCCGGAGGTGAGCAACAGCGCGTCGCCCTCGCCCGCGCCTTCGTCCTGCGTCCGCCCATCGTCCTCGCCGACGAACCCACCGGCAACCTCGACACCACGAACGGCGCACACGTCCTCGAACTCCTCCTTCAGTTGAATCGAATCGAAGGCACCACGCTCGTCCTTGTCACCCACGATCCCGTGCTCGCCCAGTATGCCGGCCGCCGAATCGTCCTGCGCGACGGACTCATCATCTCCGACGAAGTAACTCCCACCACCGCCATCCCGCCGCCGCCCGCACCAGTAGCCCTGGAGGCGTAGCCATGGCCGGCCTCTCCTATCGTTCCGCCGCCCGAATCGCAGCCCGCGAGATGCGCTCATCGCGCGGCAAATTCTTCTTCGTCCTGCTCTCCGTCGCCATCGGAGTAGCCGCCCTCACCGGCGTCCGCGGTTTCTCCGCATCCTTTCGCACCACCCTGCTTCTGCGCGCCCGCTCCATCATGGCCGCGGACCTCTCCGCGCGCACCTTCCAGCAGCTCACGCCCGAAGAATTGCGCAGCGTCGATTCGATCCGGGCCACCGGCGTCCAGACCACCACCGTCATCGAGATGATCTCGATGGCCTCCTCACCCGCCTCGCCCGACCCGGTCCTCGTCTCCATCAAGGCCGTCGACCCCGCGCTCTACCCCTTCTACGGCAGCATCGATCTCGCACCCTCCCGCACTCTCCCCGCCGCGCTCACGCCGGACACGGTAGCCGTGGGCGAGGATCTCCTTCTTCGACTCAACGCGCACATCGGCGACTCGCTGAAGCTCGGCAACCATAGCTTCCGTATCGCAGCCGCAATCGAGAACGAACCCGATCGCCTCTCCTCCAGCTTCACCATAGGCCCGCGCGTCCTGCTCTCCCGCGCCGCACTCGAATCCACTGGCCTGCTCGCTCCCGGCAATCGTGCCAACGAGCGCGTCCTCTTCAAACTTGCGCCAACGCCATCCGGTCAACCCGTCTCGGACTCCACCGTCGCCGGTCTCAAAGCCCAACTCGTCGCCGCCCTCCCCGAGGCCCAGGTTGCCGACTACCGCGAGAGCAGCCCGGCCATCACCAACGGCCTCGACGCCGCTACCAGCCTGCTCTCCCTCATGAGCCTCGTCGCCCTCGTGCTCGGCGCAGTCGGCGTCGCCATGGCCATGCGCGCCCACCTGCAGCAGCGCCTCGACACCATCGCCATCATGAAGTCCCTCGGCGCCCGCAGCTCGCAGGTCATAAAAATCTACCTGCTGCAAACCCTCTTCCTGGGAACCCTCGGCGGCCTCCTCGGAGTCGCCGGCGGAATTGCCGTCCAGCTTGCCTTCCCTTTCGTGCTCGGCAAGCTCATCAATATCCCATCCGACTTCCACCTCCAGTTCCGCGCCGTATTTACCGGTCTCGCCGCCGGAATACTCATCACCCTTCTCTTCACTCTGCCGCCTCTGCTCGATATCCGCAACGTCCGCCCCATCCTCATCCTGCGCCGCGCCGTCGAAGACTCAGACGATCCTTTCATCCACGCCGCACTCAAGAAAATCTCCAAAAACATCGCGCAGATTCTCGCCTCAGTCCTCATCCTCATCGGCCTTTCCGCCGTCGCCATGACCCTCTCCGACTCCTTCCAGGTCGGCAAGTATTTCTCCATCGGCCTCGTACTCGTTCTGCTTGTCCTCATCGCCACGTCTGCCTCGCTACTCGCCGTGCTCAAGTTCTTCCTCAACCGAACGCGCCTGCATCTTCCCTCCGCGCTGCGCCACGGCCTCGCCAATCTCTACCGCCCCGGAAATCCCTCCGCTGCACTGCTCGCCGCCCTCGGCCTGGGCGTTATGCAGATCATGACCGTCTACCTGGTGCAGAAGGATGCCATCAAGGAGATGAACATCTCCGCCGCACCCAACATCCCCAACGTCTTCCTCATCGATATTGCCGACTCCGAAATCGCCGGCGTTAAGACTCTGCTGCATGCTGAAACCTCAGTCGCGGCCGAGCCCGAACTCCTCCCCATCACCACCGCACGCATCGACTCCATCGACGGTGTCTCTGCCGCCGATCTCAAGCTCAAAAACTTTCCCCGTCGCGCCCTTCGTTCCGTCAGCCTCACCTGGAACGACACCGCCCCGGTGGGTACCAAGATCGTCGACGGCCAATGGTGGCAGCCCGACGAGACCAAATCCGTGGTAGCAATCTCGCAGGGCATGGCGACCCGTCTCGGCGTTCACGTTGGCTCCGCCATCACCTTCATCGCGCAGGATAAGCCCATCGCGGCCACAGTCTCCGCCATCACGCGCTCCAACGGCCAGCACGCCTACGCCCGCGCCGATTACACCCTCAACCACGCCGCCCTCAAAGACTTCCCCATCATCTGGTACGGCGGCGTCCACGTCATACCCAATCAAGTCCCGCAATTCGAGCGCGCCCTCAACCGTTCATACCCCACTGTCACCATCATCAACGTCGCCCAGGTCGTCGAAAGCATTCGCACCGTCGTCGTTCAAATCATCTACGTCGTCCAGTTCCTCTCGGGCTTCTCCATCTTTGCCGGAATTGTCATCCTCGCCTCCTCCATCGCCGGCACCAAGTACCGCCGCATCCGCGAGGTCGTTGTCCTCAAGACACTCGGTGCCACCCGCGCCCGCATCGCCACCATCTTTTCTATCGAGTTCGCCATCCTCGGCCTGGTCGCCGGAGCCGTCGGCATCCTCTTCGCCAACGCTATCGCCTGGGCCATCGAGACGCGTACCCCCATGAACCTGACCTACAAAGCCGAGATTCCCCTCAACATCGCAGCACTTCTCACGGCAGCCGCCCTCACCGTCCTCACCGGATGGATCGCCAGCCATCGCATCCTCGGCCAGAAGCCCCTCGAAGTCCTCCGCGAAGAATAGTTCTCACGGCAACCTGCTTGCCTTAACTTTCGTCCGCCCATCAGCTATTATCCTCGTGCCGAACCAAACGCCTCTTGTGCGTTCGGCTCGTCCCATCAAGCGCCATTTGCGAGGTAGTGTAATGTCCGTTCGGAATCTGGGTCTGCTCGCTCTAGCCGCGAGCCTTTGCCTTCTCGCTTTATCTACCCCATCCGCATCAGCGCAGACACCCGCCTCGCCACCCGTCCCCAATCCCGCCCTCAACGACACACCCGTCGCTCCGCCCAACACCGAGGCGCTGCGCATCGCCGGCATCAATCGCGACAACTCGCGCATGTTCGGCTCATCGCCCGACGATCCCGGCCCTCTCGCGAAGGACCTCTCTCCCGCCATGACGCCGGCTGCCGTCGCCGCTGCCACCCGCAAGGTCGCCGACTGGCAGCTCGCCCAATCGCAGCAGTACTTTACCGCCATCGACAAAACCCGCCAGCTCGACGGCCGCATCTGGACCTGGTCTGTGCTCTACACGGGATACTCTGCCGCCGCCACTGAATTTGGCGACAACAAATACCGCGACGCCATGGAGCAGATCGGCAAAGCCTACAACTGGGGCCTGCGTTCCGACCTCCCCTCAGGCGACGACATGAGCATCGCCCAGATGTACCTCGAGCTCTACCTCCAGGACAAGAAGCCCGAAGAGATCGCCCCCATTCAGACCGCGCTCAACAACATTCTCGCCGCCCCGCGCGTCGAGCTCGGGACCGGCAAAAAGATCGCCTGGTGGTGGTGCGACGCGCTCTACATGGCCCCGCCAACCTGGGCTCGCCTCTACGCCGCCACCGGCGACCCCAAGTACATCAGCTACCTCGACGAAGAGTTCGCCAAGACGAACCAGCTCCTCTACGACCCCGTCGCCCACCTCTACTCGCGCGACGCCACCTTCATCGATAAGAAGGAAGCCAACGGCCAGAAGATGTTCTGGTCCCGCGGTGAAGGCTGGGTCATGGGAGGCCTCGCCCGCACGCTTGAGTACCTGCCCAAGGACGATCCCGCCCGCGGGAAATATGAAACCCAACTCAAGGAAATGTCTGCCGCTCTCGCCAAAATCCAGGGCCGAGATGGCCTCTGGCGCTCCGGCCTGCTCGATCCCGCCGCCTACGATCAGCCCGAAATCTCCGGCTCCGCGCTGATCACCTTCGGCATGGCGTGGGGCATCAACAACGGCGTGCTCGATGCAAAGCTTTACACCCCGGTCGTTACCAAGGCCTGGGCCGGTATGCTGCGTCACATCTATGCCGATGGCCGCCTCGGCGACATCCAGCAAACCGGGGCCGCACCCACAGCCTTCAATCCCTCCGCCAGCTACAACTACGGTGTTGGCGGCTTCCTCCTGGCCGGCACCGAACTCCACAAAATGGCCGCCGCCAAACACTTAAAGAAAAAGTGATTCTTCGATCGGGGCGCCTACGAATAATCCCATGTTCGGCACCGCCCAACATAGGGTTCATTTCACTTTCTCTTACGTCTCGCGCCCAATCGCAATCACAAAGTAATTCGCCGTCGTGGTCCCCACGTTCTTCAGTCCATGCATGATGTTCGATGTGGCGAACATGACTCCGCCGGGCCCAACCCGCTCCGGCTTGCCATCGTTCTCAAACTCCATCTCACCCTCGCGCACCAGCATGAATTCCGAGTGTTTGTGCTGGTGTGGCGGATGCGGCATATGCCCTGGCAGCAGCCTGGTCTCGTGCATCTCCACCGCCTCGCCCGTAGGCAGCACGCCTCGGATCACGGCGCGCGTTTCGCCATTCGCCGTCTTCACCACTGGCAGGTCTTCGAAGCGGAATGCTCGAGGAGTCGACAGCACCGCATCGCCCTCCGAACCCGGCGGCTTTGGAACTGCCATCGTCTCGGGCAACGTGCCGGTCTCCTGGGTTTGTGCTTGAGCCGCAACAGCAACCAGCGCGGCAAAGCTCGAAAGTGCAACACACAGATCACGACGGTTTATAGAATTCATGGGCAGAATCCTACACTGTCCGCGCCGCCTTTGGCACCGCCGCGCCTTCTACCCGGCTCTTAGCGGTCTCGTGTTGTGACGAATCCGGGAACCCAGAGCAGGGCGCGTTTGGCATCGGTATCTGGCAGTTCGGAGATGGAAAGGCGCGCCGCCTCGGCATAGGCGCAGGCAGTGTCCATCGCGTAAGCGAGCGATCCGTGGCGCTCGAGGATCTCGATGATCTGGGGGTGCGAAACCGACTCGAAACTACGCTCGTTCAGCACTGTCCGGATGGCTTCCCGGTCGGCGCCTGTGCCGCGCTCGAGCGCGTGGATGACGGCCAACGTAGCCTTACCCTCGCGCAGGTCGCTGGCAACCGGCTTGCCGAGAATGTCCTCGGCGGCGGTCAGATCCAGCACGTCGTCGACGATCTGGAAGGCCAGCCCAAGGTTGCGGCCATACTCGCCGAGCCGCGACTCAATCTGAGAGTCAGCACCGGTGATCGCCGCGCCGAGTTGCATCGACACGGAAAACAGGCACGCAGTCTTGCGGAATATCAGGTCTAAGTATTCTTCTTCGTTGATCAAGTGGCCGAGCTTCTGCATCTGCAGCAACTCGCCCTCCACCATCTGTTGGGTCAGCGAGATCAGCAATTCGAGCACGCGGAAGTTGCGTTCCTCCAGCGCGCACGCAAAGGACTGCATGTATAGCCAGTCGCCTGCAAGGACGCACTTGGCATTTCCCCAGGTGGTGTTGGAGGACGGACGGCCGCGGCGAAGTTCTGCCTCGTCAATAATGTCGTCATGAACCAGCGTTGCGGTGTGCAGCATCTCGACGACTGCGCCGAGACGAATGCGCGAGTGCGAGGTGCAGCCGAGTGCCTTCGAGGAGAGCAGAAGCAGGAGTGGGCGAATGCGCTTTCCGCCGCCCGCCATCAGATATTGCGCAATGTCGGTTACGACGTCGACTTCGGAGGCAGATTGCCGGGCGAACTCCTGCTCAATCGCGGCTAGGTCGTCGCCGAGCAGGTCGAAGACTTCTTTGGCAGTCGCTATGGAGAGAGGACTCACGCAACTTTAGATTAGCAGGGTCAGACGCTTGTTTCGGCTATTGTTACGGCATCTGCGTGATGTTGGTCACATGAACACCGGCCGCCCGGCTTGCAGTCCAGCACCACAGGCACTAAGAACGGTAGTTGGTGAACTGCAGGTCGACTCCGAAGTCGCCGGAGCGGAGCTTGCTCATAATCTGCTGCAGCACGTCGCGATCCTTCGAGACGACCCGGACTGTGTCGCCCTGAATGGACGCCTGGGCTTTGAGCTTCGAATCCTTGATGGCGGCGACGATCTTCTTGGCAGCGTCGGAGTTGACGCCCTGTTTCAGCTTGATCTTCTGGCGAACCGAGGAGTTGGAGGCAGGCTCAAGCTTCTCGTATTCCAGGTTTTTAAGCGAGATGCCGCGCTTGACCATGCGCTGCGAGAGAATTTCCGTTACCGCTTTCAGCGAGTACTCACTGGCGCTGGCAAGCTGGATGGTTTCATCGCCTTCCAACTCGATCGTCGACTTGGTGTCCTTGAGATCGAAACGGGTGTGAACTTCCTTGGAGGCCTGGTCAATTGCGTTCTTTACTTCCTGCAGGTCAACTTTGCTGACTACATCGAAACTGTTATCGGATGCCATAGAAAGACAGTATAAGGCAGTTGTCGTTGCTAGTTATCAAGAACGGCCGTAGTGGGGAAGAGGTTATGGAAGTTGGCCGTGGTCTGGGCGGCGAGAGCTTCGGGGGCGAGGTTGCGGAGGCCCGCGAGCGCGGCAGATGTGTGAGCTACCAGGGCTGGCTCGTTGCGCTGGCCGCGGAAGGGGATGGGGGCGAGGAACGGAGCGTCGGTTTCGACCAGGATGCGGTCGGCCGGGGCAAAAGCGGCTGCTTCGCGGATGGTTTTGGCGGCGGGATAGGTGAGGTTGCCGGCGAACGAGAGGTAGAAACCGGCGGCGATTGAGCGGCGAGCGTGGTCGACGGCGCCGGAGAAGCAGTGCATGACGCCTCCGAGCGAGTGCGGCTGCCAGTGTTCCGCGATAAGGGCCAGCAGATCCTCCCAGGCGTCGGCGGGGCCGAATTTCTGTTTGGCAGCCGGAGCAGCGAGTTCGGAGGTGCGGCAGTGGATGAGGATGGGCTTGCGAGCGGTAGCGGCGATCTGGAGCTGGGCGATGAAGGCTGCCTGCTGAATGTTGGGCTCCGGGTTGTCGACGTGGTAGTAGTCGAGTCCGATCTCGCCGATCGCGATGCAGCGGGGGCTGGCGGCGAGCGTCGCGAGGGTGGCCAAGGCTTCCGGAGTGGCGTTGGCGGCTTCCTGGGGGTGGATTCCGGCGCTGGCGTAGATCTGGGGCAGATTGGGAGCGATCGTGGACTCGGCGATTTCGAGGGCGCGGTGCATCTGGTGCGGTCCGTCGCCGATGCCGATGGCGAGGATGGCGCTGACGCCGGCGAGGCGGGCACGGCTGAGAACTTCGGCGAGTTCACCGGAGTCGTACATGTCGAGATGGGCGTGCGAATCGATGAGGTTCATAGTGACTTTGAATAGGGTACCCCCGTCGCGGACTAGAAATCGAAAAGTGGTGCGACAGTGCGTGAAGAGTGAGATAGGATTCTGTGCATGAAAACTTTGAGCCGTCGCGATCTTTGTGTTGTGCTTCCAGCCATGGCAGCCTTGCCCGCGGCGCTTGCCGCACAGGCTCACACGTCGGAGTTTCCGGCTCCGCAGGGCGCGCCGCCGGCTGCCCACACCGTCCCTGCGAATGACAGACCAGATGCGCAGCTGGCCAGCGGAGGAACGGTGGGGCCAGCGCGTGCGATTCCGTTTGAGGCAATGCCGGCGAAGACGAACGCGGCGGGCGGAGAGACCCGCCAGATTGCGCAGGGATCGCTGGCGACGGGCGAGACGGTGAACCTGCACGAGTCGATGCAGGTGGTTGGGCAGGCTCCGCCAGCGCTGCATGTGATCCAGCACTCGGAGTTTATCCTGGTGCGCGAGGGCGAGTTGGAGTTTGAGCACGAAGTGGATGGAAGGGTCGTGAACGAGCGGATCGGGCCGGGCGGCGTGTTCTATGTTGCGTTCGGCACTAAGCACGCGATCAAGAATGTGGGGACAGTTCCGGCAAAGTATTTTGTTGTGGGGATCGGCGGAGATGCGAAGTAGATGTTAGCGTTGGGGGCAGTCGTTGCCATGTCTGGCGACGCTTCCAGAAAATGCAGGAGAGGGTTGCGCGGATGGCTGCACGGATGAAAGACATTGCGAAGGCGTTGAAGCTTTCGATCGTGACCGTCTCCAAAGTTCTCAACAAGAAAGACGCCAACATCAGCGAAGTGACGCGGCAGCGCGTTCTGGAGTGTGCGCGGAAGCTGGACTACCGGACGAATCTGGCAGCCAGGAGCCTGGTGACCGGCGAGTCGAGAATGATCGGGCTGATTGTGCCTGAGTTGTTTCACGGTTTTTTCGGCGGAGTGGCCGCGGGCATGTCAGACGCCCTGACGGAGCAGGGATACGGGCTGATCATTTCCTCTTCGCGCGACAGCGAGTCGCTGGAGCGGAGCGAGATACGGCAGATGCTGGCTCGCAGTGTGGATGCGATTGTGGTGGCCAGTTGCGGTGCGAAGCCGGACGCACTGCTGGCGGCCAACCATGATGTGCCGGTGATTTTGCTCGACCGGAGGGTTGGGGCTCCGGGCGACTTCTGGATGGTGGGTACAAACGATCGCAAGGCGGGCGAGTTGGCAACGCAGCACCTGATCGACACAGGCGGCAAGCGGATTGCATACATCGGAGCAGCAGCGCTGAGCCCAACCAGCGACCGCGAAGCAGGATTTCGCGCGGCGATTGCGCGTTCCGGCATGCGTGTGTCTCCGAAGCATGTGGTGAGGCTGCCGCAGAATGAGGAGTCGAACCACGTGCTGGGCGCGAGGTTCATGCGCGGTCTGCTGGAATTGAAACCGCGGCCCGACGCGGTGTTCTGCTATAACGACCCAACGGCGTGGGGCGCTATGCAGGCGATTTTTGAAGCTGGTCTGCGGGTTCCTGAGGACGTGGCAGTGGTGGGATGCGGAGGCATGATGTACAACGAATTGCTGCGCGTTCCACTGACGTCGATCGATCAGAATGCTTTGTTGATGGGGCAGGAAACTGCGACGCTGGTGCAGCGCGCCATCAGCGAGCGCGCCGGCGGAGCGAGACATGATGCAGAAACGATCCTGCTGGAGCCCGTGTTAGTGGTGCGTGGGTCGACCAGGCCAGCCGCCGGATGACGGCATTGAGGCGTGTCCGGACCGGGACACACGCAGAAAATGGTTCGAGGATATCGGCTTACGAGGGTCTCTGAATTGTTGACAATGTTTAGGGCGAGTTGATAGCGTCGCATCGACATAGGTAAACGTTTATCTCAGCCTGTCTACCGCTTGATGCAAAGGATTACCTAAAAATGAAATTCGATATGACCCGCCGCCGCTTTACGCAGATGACTGCCGCAACGGTTGCCACGGCGAGCCTCGCAGGCAGCCGTCAACTTTTGGCGCAGACTCCTTCCTCGCAAGCGGAAGACCCAAACGTAGCCAAGCAGGAAGGCATCGCGGGCAAGCCGGGTTCGAACGCGCCGGGCGATGCGTGGCCGGGGCATGATTCGCCGGAACTGGTAGCGGCGGCGCTGGCCAATCAGTTGCCTACCCCAGCCGGACCTTTCCAACCAACGTGGGAATCCATCCAGCAGAACTATAAAGATCCAGAGTGGTTCCGCGACGCGAAGTTCGGAATCTACATGCATCTCGGCATCTTTTCGGTGCCGGCGCACGCGAGCGAGTGGTACGTGCGCTACATGTACGGCGGCAATGCGGGCGTGATGCAGTGGCACACCGAGCACTATGGGCCGCCGATCAAGTTCGGTTACAAGGATTTCCTTCCGATGTACACGATGGCGAAGTGGGACCCGGACGCATGGGCAACGTTGTTCAAGAAGGCGGGCGCGAAGTATGTGCTTGCTCCGGGCGAACATCACGATGGCTTTTCCAATTGGGATAGCAAGGTCAATCCGTATAACTCAGTGAACTACGGGCCGCACCGCGACATCGATGGCGACCTGATCAAGGCTGTGCGGAAGGTTGGGCTGAAAACGGGCCTATCCGACCACTCCTTCTTCCACTTCGTTTTTATCCCTGCGCTTGCGGGCAGCGATCAGTACGACCCGAAGTGGGCAAATTTCTACAACGTCGCCGACAAGAGTAATGCAGCGCGCATCAAGTTCATGAACGACTGGGTCGCGAAGCGCATCGAGACAATCGACCAGTACCAGCCGGACTTGTTGTGGTTCGACATGGGCACCGACCACATGATTGATCCGCTGAAGCAGAAGGTGTCGGCGTACTACTTCAACCGGGCGAAGCAGTGGGGCAAAGAGGTGGGCATCAGCGCCAAAGGGGCGGCCTGGGTGGCAGGCCAGATCATGGACTATGAACGCGAAGGCCGCGCGCCGATGGAGTTGGTGAACTGGATATGGCAGCCCGACGATCCGATCCAGGACAAGTTCGGCTATGTGGAGGGTATTCATCCGGCGCCTGCAAGCTCGTTCGTCTGGAAGATCGTTGAGAACACCAGCAAGAACGGCAACCTGCTGCTGAACATCTCGCCGCGTGCGGATGGGACGATTCCGGATGAGCAGCAGGACGTGCTGCTGACGATCGGCAAATGGCTTGAAGTGAATGGTGAGGCGATCTACTCGACGCGGCCGTGGGTGAAGTACGGCGAGGGCCCTGTGGCCGAAGCGGCTGCGGCAGCGATGGTTGCGATTCGCGCAAAGGGCGGGTTCGCAGGCCGCATGAACGGACAGAACCAGGGCGGGACAGGGGTCAGCGGCGGAGGCATCTCGCGCAACGGATATAAAGCGAAGGACATTCGCTTCAGCCGGCGCGGCGACACTCTGTACGCGATGGTAATGAACTGGCCTGGCGAGGAGGCAGTGACGATTTCATCGCTCGCAAAAGGCCAGCCGGTGGAGGGCAAGGTGAAGCGCGTCGAGCTGCTCGGCCATCCGGAGCCGCTGAAGTTCACACAGGATGCCGAGGGGTTGAAGGTGACTTTCCCGCCGGATAAGCCGTGCGATTTCGTTTACTCGCTGAGGATCACCGGGCTGAAGCTGCCACCGCCCGCACCGGTGATCACGACGGGCGTGTGATTTACGTCACAACTGGGTGGACAGGCTGTGGAGTAACATAAAGGTGGAATGAAGTTTTCTGTCAAAATCGTTGCGGCCGTAATGGTGATTGCCTTATGGGTGATGCCTTTGTCTGCGGCGATGTTGTGTTCCGGCAGCATGGAGCCTACGACTCACTGCGGGCAATGCTGCCCCGGGATGACAACAACGGCGGCATCGGGCATGAACGCGACCACAACTATGGGGACGACGGACCCGGCGGAAGTTTCTTCTGTTTCCTGCTGTAAGTTTGAGCCCGGCCAACCCGCCGCGCGGACGCTGGCGCGGGAAACCGAAAAACCTGTCACCCTGATTGCTTTGCAATCCAAGGTCTCGGCGTTCTCGGCGATCATCCCATCCTCTCCTTCGCGGGCCATCCGACCTGTGCCCGATCGGTCGACGACTAGCTGTCTCCAGTCCGTACTCTGTACCTTCCTCATCTGACCCCTCACTTGCTGGTGAAATTGCTCAGCTCTGCATAGACCTGACGCGGTTCCTATTTAAGCGATTTGAGGGAGTTTTTTCATGAATACTACATGGCTCTTTGCAGCGATTCTATTGCTGCCGCAGCCGAAGGCGTTGGCACAGGATGATATGTCTTCTGCGCAGAAGGCCGCACCTAGCGGTGCTCAGACAGACCTATCGATAGCTCCTGAGACTCTCCGGCTCGATGAGGTCGTGAAGGAAGCTTTGGTGAAGAATCCCGAGGCGCAAAGCGCGCTGCACGGCATCGAAGCGCTCAAACGGCATGTGCCGCAGGTGAAGTCGTTACCCGATCCAACGGTCTCGGTTGGTTGGGCCGGCAACCTGGCTCCGTTCAGCCTGCAAAGTGGCGACCCTTCAAGCAGCAGGGCCATCACGGTTGGCGAGCAATTTCCCTATCCAGGAAAGCTGAGGCTTCGCGGCGAGATCGCAAGCAAGGAGGCGGACGCCGCGCAAACTGACTATGAGGCTGTCCAGCGGAGAGTCGCAGCCGAGGTGAAGGCCGCCTTTTACGACTACTACTACTTCGACCAGGCGATTCGGACAACACATCAGAACATGGATCTACTCGAAAAGCTCTCGAAGATCGCCGAGGCACGCTATCGGGTGGGCAAGGCGATGCAGTCGGATGTGTTCCGGTCCCAGATTGAGATATCGCTGCTGCTTGAGAAGCAGACAATGCTCGAACAGCAGCGGGCGACAGCACAAGCACGGATCAACACCTATCTGGTGCGTTCCCCAGAATCTAACCTACCGCCCGTCGGCGAGATTGAACCTGAGTCGATCCGTTATTCGCTGGACGAGTTGTATGCCCTTGCTGCGAGCAACGACACTGCGGTTTTGCGGAATCAACGGATGGTCGAACGGGGCCACCTGAGTGTTGCGCTGGCGCAGCGGGAATACAGGCCCGATATCGGAGTGGGCTACATGTATCAGCAGAGGAACGCGCAGCAGGACATGAATGGCCTGACCTTCAGCGTGAGCATCCCCGTCTTCTACAAGACGAAGCAACGGGAAGGTGTGGCCGAGGCAAGTGAAAACCTGCTGAGCGCGCAGAAGATGCGTGACAACCGATTGAACGAGGTCAGGTTTGAACTAAAACAGCAGTATCTTGCCGCCAAGGCGTCGGAGCGGCTGGTGAGTCTGTATTCGACGGGCATCGTTCCGCAGTCGTCCCTCGCGCTCGAATCGTCAATGTCCGCCTATCAGGTCGGAAGCCTTGATTTTTCCTCGATGCTTGCCAACTTCACCACACTGCTGAGTTACGAAACCGACTACTACCGCCAGGTTGCTGACTACGAAACCGCTATCGCCCGGATGGAAAGTCTGACCGGCGTCTCCATCGTTGGGGAGCCGATTCTGAGTTCCCCCGCATCAACCTCGCAGCCCGCGAAGGAGGAGAAATGAGTGCCATGATTCGTTCGCCAAAGAAGCTTATTGCATTTGCTTTGCTCGTGGGGGCGGTGGGCTTCGTGTACATCGTCGGCTCGCATCGCTGGTCTCCTTTCGCACATGCTGCGGCTGCCCAGGCCAGTGGGAACGAACGGAAGGTCGCTTACTGGTACGACGCGATGAATCCGCAGCACCATTACAACCAGCCGGGAAAGGCTCCGGACGGGATGGAACTGGTGCCCACCTACGCGGACGCAGGCACCACATCTCCCAAGCCGGAGAGCAGTTCTTCGCCTAATGCGCCTGCCATTTCCCTTAACCCTGGAGACCGCAAAATCCTCTATTGGGTCGACCCGATGCATCCAGCCTACAAGTCGGACAAGCCGGGCATCGCACCCGACTGTGGGATGACGCTGGTGCCTAAGTATGCGGACGACGTTAGCCTAGCTAAGATGCCGGTCGGCACAGTGGTAATTCCGGCTGACAAGCAGGTGCTCGCAGGCGTGCGCACTTCTCTTGTCGAACGCAAAGCGCTGGTCCGGGATGTTCGGACGACGGCAGCAATCATCGCCGATGAAACCAGGATTGCCCATGTCCACGTGAAAGTAGCCGGATACATCGACAAGGTCTACGTCGACTATGTTGGCCAATTGGTGAAGAAGGGCGATCCACTCTTTACTCTCTTTAGCCCGGACCTGGTGTCGACGGAAGAGGAGTACCTGATTGCGAAGCGTGGCAACAACACACTCGGCAACGCCCCATTCAAAGAAGTTGCGCAGGGTGCGCAGTCGCTCTTCGCGTCGACCCGGGAGCGCCTTAAGCTGTGGGATATCTCCGACGAGCAAATCAAACAACTCGACGAGAGCGGCAAGGTCACGAAGGACTTGACGTTTTATTCGCCGATCACTGGATTTGTGACGGACCGCAAAGCATTTCCGCAAACCTCGGTTACGCCGGACACGGAACTCTACACCGTCTCCGACCTCTCGACGGTGTGGGCCACCGCGGACATATACGAATACGAAGTTCCCTACGTCCGGCTTGGGCAGAAGGTGACTCTTACTCTGAGTTACTACGCTGGCAAGACTTATACCGGCACTATCTCCTACATCTATCCCACGGTTGATCCACAGACCCGCACGGTCAAGGTTCGTATGCAAATTCCCAATCCTGGTTTCGCGCTGAAGCCCCAGATGTTTGCCGATGCGCAATTGCGGGTCGACTACGGGATGAAGGTCCTCATTCCTTCCGAAGCGGTGCTTGATTCGGGGATGGAACAACAGGTTTTCGTCGTACATCCGGGCGGTGTTTTCGAACCTCGTAAGGTCACGCTCGGCCCAGTCATCGATGGCAATGTCGCGGTCCTTTCCGGCCTCAAACCGGGCGAGACCGTCGTCACGTCCGGAAACTTCCTCATTGACTCCGAGAGCAAGCTCAAGAGCGCAATGGGCGGAATGCAGCACTGAGGAGGATGGTCATGAACTTAAAACGTTTTGCTGTAGCTGGAATTCTCCTGGTTGCTGTCGGCGCTATCGTCTACGGTTGGTCGCGATTCGTCAATCATCCGACCCCGACTGTCTGTGGGTACTGTCTGCGGCCACTCCACGCCAATTTGATGGTGAAGGCGGAGATCGGCGGGAAGACGGCCCAGGTTTGCTGCGCTCGTTGCGCCATCACTGAAGCGAACCAGGAACACAAGTCGCTTCGTCTGCTGGAAGTTCACGACTACCCAACTGGTAAATCTGTCGCTCCGCAGAGGGCGTGGTTCGTCGAAGGCAGCCGCGCTATGGCATGCATGCACGACGCGATGCGAATGGATGACATGAAAGGAACCGACGAGCTTACCTATGACAGGTGCTCGCCAGGCACGTTCTCGTTTCAGAACAAGCCAGACGCTGATGCGTTCATCGCTACCAACGGCGGCACAGTAATCTCGTTTGCGCAATTGATGAGCGAGGCCAAATTCCAATGATGAATAAGATTATCGACTTCAGCGATAAGAACCGGTTTCTGATCTTCCTCTTCGTGGCCGTAGCCCTCCTGCTGGGCTGGAACGCGATGAGGAATACGAAACTCGACGCGATCCCTGACCTGTCAGACACGCAGGTGATTGTCTACGCGAAGTGGGATCGCAGCCCGGACATCATGGAGGACCAGGTCTCCTACCCGATCACGTCGGCGCTGCTCGGATTGCCCAACGTGAAGGATATCCGCGCCTTCTCTGACTTTGGCTACTCCTATATCTACATCATCTTCGACGAAGGCACAGACATCTACTGGGCACGTTCGCGGACACTCGAATACTTGAGCTCCATCACTCCCAAATTGCCCAAGGGCGTCAGCGTGGAACTTGCCAAAGATGTGACCTCAGTGGGCTGGGTCTATCAATACGCGCTGGTCGACACCACGGGAACGTATAGCATCGAGCAGTTACGCTCCTATCAGGACTGGTATCTGCGTTACGCGTTGCAGACTGTGCCCGGCGTGGCTGAGGTAGCACCCATTGGCGGCTTCGTCAGGCAGTATCAGGTTAATGTCGATCCCAACAAACTGCTTGCCTACAAGATACCGATCAACACGGTGAGCGATGCCATTGGGAAGTCGAACAACGATGTCGGCGGCAGGCTGGTCGAATTTACCGGCCGGGAATATATGGTGCGCGGACGCGGATACATTCGATCCCTCGACGACATCGGTAACACGGTGATCCTGTCCAACACCCAGACGGGAGCACATGTACTGGTGCGGGACGTAGCCACGGTAACGTTCGGCCCCGACATGCGCAGGGGCGTTGCG
>JALYIG010000043.1 GCA_030775885.1 Acidobacteriota bacterium
ACCTGCAGCAGCCTTCGCCGATTCATGCGATTCATAAGCATCGTTTCTCCGGGCCGGATTTCACATCACTCCCAGCCGCAACCGATCATACCGCCCGAAAGTCCGCACGTTCACCCACGTCCACCGCTCGTCATTTGCTGGAACCGCCAGCCGCAAGCCCGCGTACCACTCTTTGCACCGACAAATCAGTGCCACCGGAGCGTTGCCATGATTACCTTGTCCGCACTCGCAATTCTGTATTTCCTGCCGACCATCATCGCGCACAACCGCGGCCACCAGATCGCCGGCGTGCTCCTGCTCAACCTGTTCTTTGGCTGGACCGGAATCGGCTGGGTCGCCCTGGTGGTTTGGTCGCTGCTTTCCTGGGCGCCTTACGCCGTCTACGGCCCGCCGGTCACCTACTATCGCGCGCCCGCCTATTACTATCATCCGCCGGTCTATTCCTATCCGCCGAATCACTACCCGCCTACTACTGATCACGGCTAGCGCGTCTGGCCCTAAACCTTCGGTGAAAAATCAGTCAGCTTCAGAAACGTCGACTCGTGCAGCTTCACAAACGGCCCATTCTTCTCCGTCTCAGCCTTTAGCGCAATCCATTCCGGATCGGCCCCAAACTTCTTCCAACTCTCCGTCGCCGCGTCTCGGCTCTTGTGCCGCAGCATGTAGACGATCGTGCGTCCGGCAAGCGGCTCATCCGTCGGAACCCAGTAGCCCACGCCGTGCATCCCGCAGCGCGCAAAGATCTCCATCTCCTTCTTGCGAAAGCGCTCGAGAATTAGTGGCTGTTGGCCCTCATTCAGATGGTAGATTCGTAGCTCATACACGGTCTCGTCCCCGCTACCATCCTGCGCCTCCGACGCACCCGCTCCTGCCAGCCCAAGCATCGCCGCAGCTCCCATCGCCTTTATCCAGTCTCGCCTATCCATGTCTCGAAACCTCATAGCAACTATACTCAACTCCACGCCATGAACATGACCCGACGACGCGGTGCCATTGCCCTCTCCATCACCCTTGGAGTGCTCCTCGTCGGCGGCCTCGTCACCTACAACATCGCGTGGATCATCCTTTACAAAGGCCGCATCGCAGCTATTGTCCTGGGCATCATCTTCTTTTCCATGCTCACCGCCGGGGTCGTCCTCAACACGGTGTTTCTAGTCAGGGAAGTCAAACGCAACGAGCGTCAGGACTCTTTCCTCAACGCCGTCACGCACGAACTCAAAACGCCCATCGCCTCCATCCGCCTCTACCTCGAAACCCTGCAGCGCCGCGAAGTCCCCGAAGCCCAGCGCCAGGAGTTCTACAAGATCATGCTCGCCGACTCCGACCGCCTGCTCGGCACCGTCGAGCAAATCCTGAAAGCCGGCGAACTCGGCGCCCGCCGCGATCAGAATCGCGTCCTCATCGAACTGGCTCCCCTGGTCGCCGACTGTATCGCAATCACACTGCTGCGCTACCACCTGCCGGACAATGCGATCCAACTCACGCCCATACCTCCGGGCGTCCGCCTGCATGTCCGAGCGTTTCCGGAAGACTTGCGCACAGCCGTCCTCAACGTCCTCGACAACGCCGTCAAGTATTCTCCCACCGGCGTCCACGTCATTTGTTCCCTCAGCATCTTCCGCTATACGCAGGTCGTCTTGCTCATCACCGACAAGGGAGTCGGGATTGACCCCAAGTACCTTAAGCGCATCTTCAAGCGCTTCTACCGCGTTCCGGGCCGCAACGCCGTTAAAATAAAAGGCACGGGTCTCGGCCTTTTTCTGGTCCGCGCAATCGCCCGCCAGCATGGCGGAGATATCGCCGCCACCAGCCCTGGCCCTAACCTCGGCACCACCATCACGCTGAGATTGCCGTTAGCCAACTCCGCAGTCGAATCGGCATGATCACCAGAACTCACATCTAACTGCAAGTCGGGAATTGAATGCTACAGCTTTGGAATTATTTCGTCCTCTCGTTCAGCGCACTGCTTCCGCTGATCAATCCGCTCGGTTCCGCGTTGATCTTCCTCAGCCTGGTGGGCGACGTGCCCATCCCGATCTATCACTCGCTGGCCCGGCGCATCGCGGTCAACACAGTGCTCTTCCTCGTCATCATCGAATTGGTAGGCTCCGCGCTGCTGCGCTTCTTCGGAATCTCACTGCCGATCGTCCAGGTTGCGGGTGGACTGGTCATAGCATCCATCGGATGGTCTCTGCTCAATCAGGAGAGTACCGATCCCAGTCGCGAAAAGATGCAAGCGGTTGCCGACGTCAAGCCGGAAGTCCTCGCCGGCAATCTGCGGCAAAAGGTCTTCTACCCATTTACGTTTCCCATTACCGCCGGTCCAGGCTGCATCGTGGTCATGCTTACGTTGGCCGCGCATACGCCGCAGCGACCCATTCGCGATAACCTGCTCGCCCACGCCGGCCTGTTGATCGCGATCCTCCTGCTTTGCCTGGCCGTCTACTTCTGCTACGCGCATGCTCATCGCATCGCACACCGCATCTCCCCGGGCACGGCCCACGGAATCCTGCGAGTCACGGCGTTCATCATGCTCTGCATCGGCGTGCAGATAGCATGGAACGGGCTGGTTCCCCTCCTTGCCAGCGTCATCCACCCCAGTCAGGGATTGGCCCGATGACAACCGACCCTCAAGCTCAACCGACCCTCATCGCGCTCATCGAAGACGAAGAACACCTCGCCCAGGGCTTGATCTTCAACCTCGAAGCCGAAGGCTTCCGCACGCACCATGAGTCCGACGGCGACGCCGCCCTCGCCTGGCTTCTCGAGGCTACAGCCCCCGCCTCCCCGGAGCGCATTGGCGTCATCGTGCTCGACTGCATGCTCCCCGGCACCGACGGCTTCGCCATTACCCGCGCCCTTCGCGAGGCACAACGCTACACGCCTATCCTGATGCTCACCGCGCGCACGCGGCCGGAGGATGTCCTCGAAGGCCTGGAATCCGGCGCTGACGATTACCTGCCCAAGCCCTTCGACCTTAACATCCTCATCGTCCGAATTAAATCGCTGCTGCGCCGCACCGCCTGGCAAGCCGCGCAAGCCCCCGCCGCCGCCGGACCCGCCGTCGTTCCGTCGGACACCTATTTCTTCAACAACCGCAGCATCAGCTTCGACGCGCTGGAGCTCATCGCACCCAACCGCATCACCCAACTCACCGTAATGGAGGCCGACCTGCTCCGCTTCCTCACCGACCGCGAAGGCCATATCGTCTCGCGCAAGGACATCCTCGAACAGGTCTGGCGCGTCCATGAAGACACCGACACGCGCGCCATCGATAACTTCATCGTCCGCCTCCGCCGCTATATCGAGGACGACCCCGCCAACCCGCAGCACCTCACCACCGTCCGCGGAGTCGGCTACCGCTTCCTCGCAAATCCGTAGCGCCAGGCTTCTGACGTGTATTCGATAACGACCGGCTTGTATCTCGGCATTTCCTAGGTGGGGGTGCGGAGGAGGAGGTAGGAGCCGGTGATGGCGAACAGCAGGTCGGGGGACCAGGCCGCGAGCATCGGAGGTAGCGAATTGATGTCTCCCATGGAGCTGAAGATGCCGGAGACTACCCAGTATGCGATCGCGACTCCGATGGCTGTGGCGATGCCGGCGAGGCCGCCGCGCTTGCCCATCGAGACGGCGAACGGTACGGCGATGATGGCCATCACGAGGGTGATGGCGGGAACGGCAAGCTTGTTGGCGAGCTGTACCTGAAGCTTGACGGTATCAAAGCCGGACTGTTGGAGGTCGGCGATGTACTTGGTCAGTTCGCCGTAGGACATTTCGTCGGACGGCTTGTCTTCCTTCTTGAAGTAGCTGGGCAGCTCTGTGATCTCGGGGAAGGTAGCGACGGCGAAGGTCTGATAGTTGACCATCGTATCGCCTTTGAAGGAACGCTTCCAGCCTTTGTCGAATACCCAGCGGTTGACGTTTGAGTCCCAACGCACGTTCTCGGCGTGGATGCGGTTTTGCAGAGTGAAGGTGGCGGGGTCGAATTCAAAGACGGTGAGGTCGGCGAAGACGTCGCTGTCCGGGTCAAAGCCTCTGTAATAGAAGATACGGGTTGGGTCGTCGGGTCCTTCCGATTTGCCGGAGATAAAGCGGCGACCAGGGCGCAGGAAGGTCTGGGCGGGCTTGTTCTTAATTTGGGCGCGATATTGCTCCTGGCGCCGGTTGGCGTCGGGCAGGTACGACTCGTCGAAGATGAAGAGGGCCGCGGCAAGCAGAGCGGCGACGACCAGCA
>JALYIG010000044.1 GCA_030775885.1 Acidobacteriota bacterium
CACCTCCGCGATCTCGCCGACAAACTCATGCCCGATTGTCAGCCCCACCGGCACTGTTGTACTCGACCATGCATCCCACTGGTATATATGCAAATCGGTCCCGCAGATGCCCGTCTTGAGCACGCGAATCTTGACGTCGTTGATCCCGACCGTCGGCTCCGGCACGTCCTCCAGCCACAGTCCGCGTTCCGCCTTGCTCTTTACCAATGCCTTCACTTTTACTCGCCTCTCCAGGTCCGATCGCTCGCCCACACTCGTCGCATTACCAGTTCAAATTCTAGTCCGTCATCGCTCCTCCCATCGAGCAGGTATCCTTGGAAATGAGTGCATCGAATCCGTGGCTCTGTCGAAATCAATTCCAACCCGTCGAACGCTTGTGCCGTCACGAATCGCACTCAGGCTTACAGCCACTCTCCTGCCCGCGCTGCTCCTTAGCTCCTTGCTGCCCGCGCAGACTATTCCGGCCGCGGCGGTCGACCCCACTGCGCTCGTCCACCGCGCAGTCCACTTCCGCCTCGACGCAGCGAAGAATCATCACCCGCTTGAATACCTCATCCGCAGAGTCGACGAGCGCCGCGACTCGACCAAGCTCATCGTTGAGACGGCGGACGGTAATGTCGCTCGACTGGTCGCACTCAACGGCAAGCCGCTCAGCCCCGACGCCAACCAAGCCGAGTTGGACCGGCTCACCACACTCGCCGCTCACCCCGAACTGCAGGAACGCCGCCGCAAGAACGAGCAGAAGGACGCAGACCGCGTCACCCGCATGCTCAGCCTTCTGCCCGACGCATTCCTCTACAAGTTCGAAGGAATGGTTTCCTGCTCCTCCGGCCAGTGCTACCGCATGAGCTTCACGCCGAATCGGTACTTCACTCCGCCGGATCTTGAGTCCAACATCTTCCGCGGCATCGAGGGCGAACTCTGGATTGACCGGGTGCAGGAGCGGATGACACGCCTCGACGCCCGCTTCATCGCCGACGTCGACTTCGGCTTCGGCCTCATCGGCAAGATCAACAAAGGCGGAACCGTGCTGCTCGAACAGGCCAACATCGGAGACAACGACTGGGAGTTGACCGGGCTCAAGATCCACGTCACCGGCAAAGCATTGCTGGTGAAGTCGTTCAGCTATCAGGTCTACGAACAGGCCAGTCACTATTCCCCAGTCGCGCCCGGGATGCACTACCGTGACGCGATCGACGTGCTGAAGAAGTACGACGCTTACGCCGCAACTTATACTCCTGAAACTGTCACTCCGAGCGTATCGAAGGGTTCGAAATGATGGAGACTGATTCACCGTTTGCAATCCTTCCGGACTCGAAGCATCCGCACGAAAGCTTCGCCGCCGCCCGTGAGTTGGAAGCCCGGCTCAAGGGCACTGTTCGCGGCGAGGTTCGCTTCGACGATGCATCGCGTGCGCTGTACTCGACCGATTCGTCAAACTACCGTCAGGTTCCGATCGGCCTGGTCATCCCGCGCAACGCGGACGACGTGATCGCCACCATCGCCGCCTGCCGCGAATTCGGAGCCGCCGTCCTGACCCGCGGCGGTGGCACCAGCGTTGCAGGCCAGACCTGCAATGTTGCCGTCGTCATCGACTTCTCGAAGTACATGCACTCCGTCGTCGAACTCGATCCTGCAACGCATCGTGCCCGGGTCGAACCCGGCATCGTTCTCGATGCTCTGCGGATCGAAGCCGAAAAGCACGAACTCACCTTCGCGCCCGATCCGGCAACCCATAGCCGCTGCACGCTGGGCGGAATGATCGGCAACAACTCGTGCGGCGTTCATGCGCTGATGGGCGGCAAGACAGTCGACAATATCGAGTCGCTCGATATTCTGCTCTACGACGGAACGCGCTTGCGCGTCGGCCCCACCTCGGAGCAGGAACTCGGT
Source organism: Acidobacteriota bacterium (assembly GCA_030775885.1). Taxonomy (GTDB): domain Bacteria; phylum Acidobacteriota; class Terriglobia; order Terriglobales; family Acidobacteriaceae; genus Edaphobacter. Next base: position 1,894 of record JALYIG010000044.1, read on the forward strand.
GCCATCATCGCCCAAGGCGGACCCCGCGGCGAGATTTACGCCGGCCTGCGCCGCCTGCGCGACACCTATGCAGACCTCGTTCGCCAGCACTTCCCGGACATCCCGCGCCGCGTCTCCGGCTACAACCTCGATCAGTTGCTGCCGGAGAATGGCTTCAACGTCGCCCGCGCACTGGTGGGCAGCGAAGGCACCTGCGTCACAATTCTCGAAGCCGAATGTGAACTCAAACCGAGTCCGCAGCACCGCCGGCTGGTTGCCCTCGGCTTCGACGACGCCTTCATTGCAGCCGATCATGTGCCCGCTGTGCTTGCGTTCAAGCCGATCGGTCTTGAGGGCTTCGACGGCCTGCTGGTCAACTTCATGCTGCGAAAGAACCTGCTGGTTGATGACGTCAAGCTGCTCCCTGCGGGACAAGGTTTCCTGCTCTGCGAGTTCGGCGCCGACTCGCCCGAAGACGTCGACCGCATGGCAAACGGGCTGTTGGACGCGGCAAAGCACTTCGAGCGGATCCCGACCGCGGCACTCTACTCGCCTGAGGAAGCCGAGCGCGTGTGGCATGTTCGCGAGTCTGGCCTGGGGGCTTGCGTCTTCGTCCCCGGCGAGCAGAACGGCTGCGAAGGCTGGGAGGATTCGGCGGTTCCGCCGGAACTTCTCGGTGCATACCTGCGCGAGTTGTTCGGGCTCATCGATCAATACGGCTATCGCACGCCGATGTACGGCCACTTCGGCCAGGGATGCGTGCATCTCCGCATCACCTTCGACTTCAAGACCAGCGAGGGAGTCGCGAAGTACCGCAGATTCATCGACCAGGCCGCAGACATCGTTCTCAAGTACGGCGGCTCGTTTTCCGGCGAGCATGGTGATGGCCAGGCCCGCGCTGTGCTTCTGCCAAAGATGTTCGGCCCGGAATTGATGCAGGCATTCGCCGAGTTCAAAGCGCTTTGGGATCCACTGAACCGCATGAATCCTAGCAAGCTGATCGATCCCGTCGCGGTCTACGATCCGACCGAGAATCTACGTATCGGTGCGGGTTACAAAGCGGCCACGCCTAAGACGTGGTTCCAGTATCCAGGCGACCAGGGCTCCTTCGGCGGAGCTACCGAGCGCTGTGTCGGTGTCGGGGCCTGCCGCAAGCAGGACCACGGCACCATGTGCCCCAGCTACATGGCCACTCGCGAAGAGAAGCATTCCACACGTGGCCGCGCTCACCTGCTGTGGGAGATGATGCAGGGCAATGTAATCAAGGACGGATGGCGTAACGAAGAAGTGCGCGAGGCGCTCGATTTGTGCCTCTCCTGCAAGGCCTGCAAGACAGAGTGTCCGGTCAACGTGGACATGGCAACGTGGAAGTCCGAATTCCTCGCGCACCACTACGAGGGGCGCATTCACCCGCTCCACCACTACGCGTTCGGCTTTATGGATCGCTGGGCCAGTCTGGCCTCATTCTCGCCCGCGTTGTTCAATTTGCCGATGCGGACTCCGGGCGTCGGTTCGATTCTCAAGTCGGTGCTGGGGGTCGCGCAACAGCGTGAGCTTCCCCGGTTTGCCGCAAGTAACTTCCGCGCTCACTTCAAACGCACCCAGAAAATGCCCGTCGCCAATGCTGAGTCGGTGTTGCTGTGGCCGGACACCTGGAACAATTATTTTCATCCCCAGGCGCTTACCTCCGCAGCAAAAGTACTAACTGCTGCGGGAACGAATGTCCAGATTCCACAACGCCACGTCTGCTGTGGCCGCCCGCTCTACGACTTTGGCTTCCTCGACGAGGCTCGTCGCTATCTGGTCCGAATTCTCGATGAGTTCGAGCCGCAGATTGCCGCCGGCATTCCCGTCGTAATGCTGGAACCTAGTTGCGCCAGCGTCTTCCGCGACGAACTGATCAACTTCTTTCCCAATGACGAACGCGCTATCCGACTCAGCAAGCAGACCATCATGTTGAGCGAGATGCTGGCGCGCAAGTCGGCGAATTGGCAACCTCCAGCGATGCCTGGCCGTCGCATCGTCGTCCACGGTCATTGCCACCAGAAGTCGCTGATGACGATGAAGGACGAGATGAAGTTGCTGCGCGCAACCGGGGCCGACGTCACGCTGCTCGATTCCGGCTGCTGCGGAATGGCTGGGCCATTCGGCTTTGAGGCGGACAAGTTCGAGGTCTCGCAGACCCTGGCCGAACGCGTGCTTCTGCCGGCGGTGCGCGCTGCCGGCCCCGAAGACATCCTGGTCAGCAACGGCTTCAGTTGCCGGGAGCAGATCAGCCAAAACACCGACCGCCGCGCGGTCCACATGGCCGAGGTCCTTGCGGGCGACTGCTGAGTTCGTAATACGATAGAGGCTATGGATACGAAGCTCTTTTTTGATGATGCGGCGGTCTTTGCGACCCCAATGCTCGCTGTGTTTGCAGTCGACCTGGCGACGAACCAGACCGACGCGCCGCGTCCCACTCTGCTGACCTCCGTGAAGCCTGTTCAGGATGCTGCGCAACACTTGATGGAATCAGGCGAGTTTGAGGCCGCATTGGGTGAGACAGCTCTGCTGCATATGCCCGCTGGGCTCAAGGCAGAACGGTTGTTGCTGGTCGGCCTGGGTAAGGTCAAGGACCTTTCCTTCGATCGGGTGCGCAAAGGCGGCGGGACTGCGGTTCGCGCCGCCAAGCCACGATCTGTTCGCGATATGGCGATCGCGTTTCCAGAGGTGCGCGCGCTTCCTGGGGAGCCGATTGAGGGTTTTCCCGCGATGCGGGCTGCTCGCGCGCTGGTCGAGGGAGCAGAGTTGGGCCAGATGGATTGGGATCTTTATCGCAGCGATCGCAAGGACTGCTCGATTGATTCTCTGACTGTCATAGGTCCGGACTTAGGATCTGCTGCGACGTTCGATATGCAGCGCGGCTTCGACGAGGGAATCATCATTGCAGCGGCGCAGAACTTTGCGCGGTCGCTGGTGAATGAGCCTGGAAATGTGCTGACTCCAACTGTTTTGGGCGAGCGCGCCAAGGCGATGTGCGACGAGGCCAAACTGAAGTGCGAAGTCTTCTCTTCGGAAAAGATTCAGGAGCTGAAGATGGAGGCGTTCTGGGCGGTAGCGAAGGGATCGGCAGAGCCGCCTGCACTGATCGTGATGACCTACGAACCCGAGAGAGCGCTGATCGATGCACCGGTAATCGGGCTGGTCGGCAAAGGCATTACGTTCGACACTGGGGGAATTTCGATCAAGCCGGCGGACGGCATGGAGAAGATGAAGTACGACATGGCCGGCGCGGCCGCGATGATCGGGGCTATGCACGCAATCGCGCGGCTGAAGCCGCCGGTCAAGGTGATCGGCGTCGTGTGCTCGGCGGAGAACATGCCCGACGGCAAGGCGTTCAAACCGGGCGACATCGTGACAGCAATGTCGGGCACGACGATTGAGATCATCAATACCGACGCTGAGGGCAGACTGGTGCTCGCGGATGGGCTGCACTACGCGAAGACGCTTGGCTGTACGCACCTCATCAACGCGGCCACTCTGACCGGCGCATGCGTGGTTGCTCTGGGCACGATCAATGCCGGGCTGTTCTCCAACGACGAAGCAACCTGCAAGAGGTTCGAGGAAGGGCTGGAAGTATCGGGCGAGAAGTTTTGGCGGCTTCCCTGCACCGACGACTATCGCGACCACATCAAGAGCGAGATTGCCGACATCATGAATACCGGCAAGAACCGTTACGGCGGTGCAACTTCCGCGGCTATGTTCCTGAAGGAATTTGCCGGCGACACGCCGTGGGTCCATCTTGACATAGCGGGCTGTGCGTGGGACGAAGAGAAAAAACCGTGGCAAGCGTACGGGCCGAGCGGCGTTGCGGTGCGCTCGATCGTCGAGTGGGTGCGCAGCTATTCAGCTACATAACCGGCGGCGATTCGATGCCGAGGTAGGCGAGCGCACGAACCATCTCGCGGCGAGCGACGGCGGCAGTGGCCAGCAGTAGCGCGCGGCGGTTGGGGTCCTGCTCATTGAGCACGTGGTGACGGTGATAAAAGCTATTGAACTGCTGGGCTAGCTGGAAGGCGTAGCGCGCGAGGTAGGCGGGTTCGGCGGTGGCGATGGCTTGCTCGATGAGCAGCGTCAGGCGCGAGGCCAGCAGCCATGTTTCCCACAAACTGGTTCCGTCTGCGCCCGCGAGCGTGCTGAGATCGAGGCCGGCGACAGCGGCAAGCGCGGCTTCTTCCGTCGTCCCGGCTTTGCGAAAGATGTTGGCGGCGCGGACGATGGCGTACTGAACGTATGGGCCGGTTTCGCCCTCAAAACTTAATGCGTCTTTGAAGTCGAAGGCGATGACTGTGTTGCGGGTGAAGCGGAGCATGAAATAGCGCAGCGCTCCAACGGCGATCTGGACGGCAATCTGGGTGCGCTCCTGGGCAGAAAGTTCAGGGTGGCGCGTGTCGACCTCAGCCTGCGCGGCGGCGGTGAGTTTGTCGAGCAGGTCGTCGGCTTTGACGCCGTAGCCCTTGCGGCCGCTGACCTCGATGAACGGGCGCTGCTTGTCCTCGTCGGAGAGCGCATAGCCAAGGTCGATAGCGCAGCGAGGGGTCATCGCGACCATCTCGTAGGAGAAGTGAGTGTAGTTGTCGCCGGCTTCGGTGAAGCCCATGCCGCGGAGGGCGGCGATGACGTTGTTCTGCGGGTCGTTCTGGCGCGAGTCGATCACGTTGTAGATGTGATCGGCGCGACCAAAGGTCGGTGCATCAGGATCGCTGGCGGCAGCCGTCGAGATCCAGCAGATGTGGCTGGGGTATTCGTAGAACCTCTCGTAGCCGAAGTCCTTTCCCGGAAGCAGGCCGAACTTCCATAGATGGTAGGCGATGTCCTTGCCGACGTAGGTGACGGTGCCGTTGGAGCGCACAATGACTTTGGCGTTCTCGTCAGGACCGGTGGTTTCGGCCTCTGCCTCGTTGCCCGCACGCCGCATGACGTAGCAGCC
>JALYIG010000045.1 GCA_030775885.1 Acidobacteriota bacterium
TCTTCATGCCAGCCATCCTCTCAGGCTCTCCATCGGGGCGCAAGGGTAACCCTCACCTGTCGAAATACGGGGTTTTGGGAAACTGAGATTTCTCCGAACACGCCTACGGCGTGGATGATATTTTGACCTGCCCAATCAGTGGCGGCATACCGTTGTACCGGGTGGCTGCATAACTTTGCACTTAGTGGCTGCATAGAAGTGTAACGGGGACGGTTTTCGACCAACTCATTTACGATAGGAGCACTATGAAATTCATTACCACCCTGCTCGTTGCATCTCTGGCACTCGCCCAAAACGCCGCCTTCGCTCAAACGAAAGCGCCCGCAAAACCTGCATCTCATGCATCCTCCGCAACCCACGCCGCTCCGGCTGGCGCGCACGGTTGCCTGAAACTGCCGGACGTGAGCCCCAAGGTTCCCGCGCTCCCCGCTGGTGCCCCTTGCGCCAAGCCGCTCTTCACCATCACGACCGTCCCCAGCGTCAAGCTCGACTATGTCTCTCCCGAGGAAGGCTCTGCGCTGAAGGACTTTCTTGGCATTGAATCCACCAGCTTCTCGCTGGGATACGTTGACACCAAGGTCGGTACCGGCGAACTTGCAGCCCCGCACAAGTACTACAGCATTCAATACACGGGATACCTCGTTGACGGCAGCAAGTTTGACTCTTCCTATGACCACGGTGGGGATCCGCTGACCTTTCCCGTTGGCCAGCACCAGGTCGTCCCGGGTTGGGATACCGGCTTTGCCGGCATGCGCGTCGGCGGAAAGCGCCGTCTGTTTATTCCATACCAGCTCGCATACGGCCCCAACGGCCGGCCGCCGACCATTCCCGCCCGCGCGGAGTTGATCTTCGACCTCGAATTTGTTGCCCAGAGCGACAAGGCGCCAGCGCCCGCGCCGCCTCCGTTCCAGCCCCAGCCAAAGTCTCCCGCCGCTCCTGGCAGCCCCCAGCCTCCCGCCGCTCCTGGCAGCCCCCAGCCTCCAACCGCTCCACCGAGTTCCCCTCCGCCGCCAGCCGACAAGCCGCAGCCAAGCGCTCCCCCTGCGACAGCTCCGCCGGCTGCGGCTCCTGCCACGACTACACCGCCCGCTGCGGCTCCTGCCACGGCTACACCGCCCGCCGACACTGCTCCCAAACCGCAATAAAGAATCTGCACCGGGAGTGGATCATCGAAAATTGAGAAGCTCTCTTTAGACCACCATGCTTGATCGCATCCGACCGCTGGCACCCTACCTCAGACGCTACTGGAAGAACCTCGCCTGGGGAGGTGTCGCGGTCATTGCGTATAACGTCTTCCGCGTCATGATCCCACCGATCGTCGGGCACGCGTTCGACGACATGAAACACGGCGTTACGGAAGCGAAGATTGCTTACCACGCCCTCCGCCTTCTTGGCGTCGCCGCGGGTGCCGGTATCTTCCTTTACATCACGCGCCAGGTCCTCATCGGCGCTTCGCGCGAGATCGAGTTTGACCTCCGCAACGACCTGTTCGCCAACCTCGAACGCCAGTCCTCCGGTTTCTACCACACGCACCGCACCGGCGACATCATGGCGCGTACCACCAACGATCTGAACGCCGTCCGACAGTTGCTCGGTCCCGCGATCATGTACTCCGCAAACTGCCTCTTCTTCACTGTCTTTGCGCTCCCATTCATGGTCCACATCAGCCCGAAGCTCACGCTGTGCGCCGTCGGCCCGCTGCCGCTCGCGTCAGTTCTAGTGCAGTCCTTCGGCCAGCGCATCCATCGCCGCTTCGAGCGCATCCAGGCCATGTTCTCGGACATCTCCGCCAAGGCCCAGGAGAACTTCTCGGGCGCGCGCCTCATCCGCGCCTTCGCCCAGGAAGACGCCGAGATCGCCTCCTTCGAGAAGGCCAACCAAGAATACATTGGCCGCTCGCTGCACCTTGTACGCCTGATGGCCAAGCTCTGGCCCTCGCTCGAACTTGTTCTCGGCCTCGGCCTGATGATTACGTTGCTGGTCGGTGGACACGAGGTTGTCAGCCACCGGATCTCGGTCGGCGACTTTGCCGCCTTCAACGTCTACATGGTTCAGCTTATCTGGCCCATGATCGCCATCGGATGGGTGGTCAACCTCTTCCAGCGCGGCACCGCCTCGGTCGTCCGCATCGACGAGTTGCTGAAGCAGGAGCCCGCCATCGCCGACGAGCCAGACCTTACAGTCACGCCTCCAATCAGCGCCGGCGAGATTGAATTCCGCAATCTGAACTTCACTTACGCCACTGGCGGCCCGGAGGTCCTGCACAATATCAATTTGCGCATTCCCGCCGGCTCCTCGCTCGCGATTGTCGGCCCCACCGGTTCAGGCAAATCCACACTGGTCGGTCTCATTCCCCGCCTGCACGACGCGCCTCCGGGCACCATTCTGATCGACGGCCATCCCATTCGAGAGCACACTCTGGATGAGCTTCGCCACAACATCGGCTTTGTTCCGCAGGAGACTTTCCTCTTCTCCGACACCATTGCGCAGAACATCGCGTTCGGGCGGCCAGACGCCGCTCAGCCTGAAATCCTCGACGCCGCGAGCATCGCGCACATCGCGAACGAAATTCTCGAATTCCCGCTGGGCTTCGAGACCAAGGTTGGTGAGCGCGGTATCACTCTCTCCGGCGGTCAGAAGCAACGCACCGCGATCGCCCGCGCCGTCATCCGCAACCCACGCATCCTCATCCTCGACGACGCGCTCGCCTCCGTCGATACCTATACCGAGGAGCGCATCCTCGCCGGCCTGCGGGAGATCATGCTCGACCGCACCACTATCTTCATCTCCCACCGCATCTCCACAGCCCGCAACGCGGACCAGATCGTTGTGCTGGTTAACGGCCGCGTCGCCGAACTCGGCACCCACGATGAGCTCATCGAACGCAACGGCTACTACACCGCGCTGGCCGAGAAACAGCAGTTGGAAGAAGAACTCGCCGTCACCACCTGATTGCGAACTGCCCAGTACCGCTGCGGGTTGAAAAGAGTCTAAAGATCAGTGTTGGAGCTCAAGCCCAAATTCAGCCTCGCGATCTTTGTCTTGCTTGGGACGGCGGCGATTTGCGGTCTTGCGCAGACTACGACTCCACCCACGGACAGCAATCCGCCTGCGAGAGTTGTCCCGTCTCAGCCACCCGGCGCGACGGATCAGTCGGCTCCCGCCGACGACAAGCCCCTTCCCGACGTGATCATACTGATGCGCGACGTTGAAGCCAATCAACGTAAATCGGAGGCCATGCAGAAGAATTACATCTACCACTCCGTCGAAACCCAGCAGGAGTTCGACGGCCACGGTGCAGTGAAGAAGACTACCGTCACCGAGTCCGATCACTTCTGGGTCAATGGAGTTCCGGTGCGGCGCATGGTGAAAAAGGACGGAAAGCCGCTGACTCCGGATGAGATTTCCAAGGAAAATGAGCGTATCGACAAGATCGCTGCAAAGGCAAACGAAAAGCGCCAGAAGGCCGACGACCAGGGCAAGCAGACCGATCCGCGCGGCAATGAGGAGGTCACCGTATCGCGTCTGCTTGAGCTTGGAGCGTTCAACAATCCGCGGCGCGTACTGCTCAACGGCCGCAATGCTATTGCTGTCGACTTCACGGGCGATCCGAAAGCTAAGACACGCAACCGGGCCGAGGATGTCATCCGCGACCTGGCCGGCACCGCATGGATCGACGAGCAGGATCACGTGCTGGCCAGCGTTCAAGGCCACTTCGTCAATTCTTTTAAGATAGGCGCGGGCCTGATCGCGAATGTCCAGAAGGACACGCGATTCGCCATGACTCAAACCAAGATAAATGGCGAGGTTTGGCTACCGGCCCGGCTTGAGGGCCAGGGCTCGATCCACGCGCTGCTGTTCCTTGGTTTTAACGGAAGCGTCCACGTTGTGGACTCCGATTACCGAAAATTTCGCGCGACTTCTACAATTCTTCCCGAGGTGACGCGCGCGCCATCTCCAACGTCTCCGGAGGAGTCGCCACAGCCGTAACCTTGCCGGCTTAGCGAAGGTTAACGGCGAAGAGGGATAGCCACAGCCATCCCTCCCGCAAATCTTGGTTATAGCTTGCGTGCCCGGGTCAAAACAAGAGACTAGAGAGGCTGGACGTCAGACGCCTGCCAACCCTTGGGCCCCTTGACCACGTTGAACTGCACAGCCTGACCTTCTTGAAGGCT
>JALYIG010000046.1 GCA_030775885.1 Acidobacteriota bacterium
CTGGAGAAGTATCTGAAGCTGCGCTACACCCTGATGCCGTACGTCTATTCGCTGGGTTGGTTTACGCATCAAACCGGTGCGCCATTTATGCGGGCGTTGTTCATGGACTTCCCGAACGATCCGAATCCGAAGATCGCCGACATGCAGGACGAGTACATGTTCGGACCCGCGCTGCTGGTTGCGCCAGTAGTCGATCAGGGCTCTACAACGCGTGAGGTCTATCTTCCTGCGGGAACCGACTGGTACAACTACTGGACGAACGAGAAACTGCACGGTGGCCAGACGGTCACGGTCAACGCGCCCATCGACACCATCCCGCTGTTTGTGAAGGCTGGCTCGATCCTGCCGTTGGGCGCTGCCGTTGAGAGCACCTACGGTAAGCAGGCGATCGAAAAGATGAAGGTGTATGCTGGCGCCGATGCACAGTTCGTGCTGTACAACGACGACGGTACTACCTATGCCTATGAAAAAGGTGAGAACCAGATAACCACGCTGAAGTGGAGTGATGCTGCTGGAAAGCTAACGCAGGATGGTGCGAAAACCTGGGACGAAAAGACAAACATTGTCGAGATCGTACGCTAGAGCAAATTGCCTATGGCTATTAAGCTATTTCAGAAGCGTCATTCTGGACGAAGTCCAGAGTCTCCGTAGTTGCTTTTCGCAACCCCTCTACATCTGTAGACAAACAGCCCTAGGATCTCAACGCAAAAGCGACGGGCTATTTCGCTCGTCCCTAAATGTCGAGACGGGACTACCTCCCTTTGGCCCCTTTGTTGTGGCAGGAACGCCGATCTGCGAATGGAAGCGTTGGTCGGATGGAGTAATGATCTTCGCTGCGCCGCTCAGGTCATAGTTCACAAACACTCGGCGGTCGCTGACCTGATCCAGACTTAGAAATGTCTGTGTTCCGGTCATAGCACGCGAATTGGTGATCGCCACGCCCGTGCCATGTTGTAAGGCGATTGCAGACCCACTTGAAGCCTGTGCCTGGCGGCCAGAGAAGCCATCTATGGTGACATCGCTGAAGTCTTCCACACGAATGCCGTCGGAGAAGTAATCAGGAACTGTCGTTGCCCAATCGACCTGAACGTCTTTGAGTCGCAGACCTTCCACATGCTTGGCATAGAACGCAGGAATATCGCTCTTGATAATGCCGTCCTCGGGTCTGGTAGACGTCCATCGGAGGTCGAGATTGCCGCCGATAGCCGCGCCCAGAGACTTGTCCGGCGCAAGCATGTGCAGCCTTAGCCCATTGAATTCGACGCCAGTGATCGCCGTCTTTTCCGCGGCCCACAGCAGAATGCCATTTTCCGCTTCGGCCGTAATGTTGTTGAAGACGACGTTGCGCACGCGAACGATACAAGGCACATCCGCGGTACACGGCTGAACAGCGATATAGATTGGCTCTGCTTTACCCCACCAACCGCCGGGGATCAGCCGGGTGCGAATCACGATGTCGGAAAAAAGAATGTCTTCGGTGGGCAAATTATCCTGCCCTGAATAGCCATTAGCGAATATCGCGATCCCCCGATTCGTATCCATGCTTAAGCCGGTAAAGGTGCTGAGCTTTGTACTCTCCAGACGTATCGCTGCAGACCGTGATGAGAGGGCGCAATTGCTCACGTTGACGTGAGAGCTTGCAACGATCGCAAAATCGTCATCGCCCGTATTGATATGGCAATCGGAGATCGCGACATACCGGCACATCATGCAATCGATGCCGTCGTTATTCGGGATCTTCGGATTATTGAGAATCTGAAAATCTGAAATCTTTGCGTCTTCGACATCCTGGAGCTGCATCGTCCAGTTAGGCGCGTTCCGCAGAGTAACTCCGTGGAACCGGATATTGCTGCAGTGGTAGAAGACGATCATGGTTCCGGGGCGGTTGGATGGCTCGATCGGACCGAACTCCACAACGCTCATGGCATCCTGAAAAGCTTTCGGATTCCGCGTGTAGGACGCAACATAGTCGTTCCCGCCATGCGAGGTATGCATGCTCATAAACGTATCGCCCTGGCCGTCGATCTCGCCTTGGCCATCGATAGTGATGTCCGTGGCATTCTTGGCGATCAGCATGCCAAGCAGAACGCCCTCACCCGTGATGTCGACCCCGTAGTGACGGGCAAATCCAAACGGAGGGCTGGGCAGATATTCGTGGATATCGTGACTTCCAACCAGGGCTGCACCGCTCTCCAGATACAAGTGGATATGACTTTGCAGTTGTACAGTCCCGATCGAGTAGTGGCCAGGCCCAAAGTAGACAGTGCCGCCGCCTTGTTTTGCGCAGGCCGCGATTGCATTGGATACGGCTAGTGTGTCGGAGGTGACGCCATCGCCCTTCGCACCAAAATCACGTACGTTGCAGGTTGAAGTGGACTGAGCAATGAGCGTAGTTGCAAACATCAGAAGACATAACGACAGCAATACCTGTTTCAACGGAATACCTCGCAGAGGCAAGGATAAATCACAAAGTCCGCTTGCTCACTGAACCAGGATGCATCCGCTACAGCCGGACCAGGCGCCACCTCGAAATCGAGTTTCCGAAGAGTCTTTACCTGGCCGCTTGCCGTAATGTAACCACGACGACGTCGTTGCTCTTCATTGGAATTGTGAATTCCGCGTTTCCATCTCTTCCGCTGCGTATGGTCTGATCCCTCTCAGGCAGGTCCCCTTGTCAGTTCATTTAAGTGCGCAACCTGCGCTGCGGTCAGGTTTTGGGGTGCCCCCATCTCAAGATAGGTTGTGTATGCGTCGTTGGAGTGGAACCCCGTGCGACGTACCTCGAGGTGATACGTCGCGCCCGGAACCAATTGCCTCAACTGCAACACCACGGGCGCGGCCGGGTGTGCAGGGACTACTTTGGTATAGAAGGGCCGGTTGCTCACGCTCTGCTGCGGTTGTTCAAAATCCCACACTACTGCCTCGAAGCTCTTGCCATCGGTCGCAAGCATTGCTTGGGCATCGTCCGAAACGATGGAGTCTCCCTGCAGCGCGTGGAGGTACTTGTACGCGAAGAAAGCTGGTTTCCGAATGCCTTCTCGATTCAGCAGGCCGAAGCCTCCCTGGAACGATGCCGTAGGCGGCCCGGGCTCCTCAAACAGATCGGTATAGGTCCAATAGCTCATCCCCTGCAGCGATCCCTGGCTGGCTTTGAGCTTGCTCAGGATATACGGTGCACTGATGTAAGAGTCGTGTAC
>JALYIG010000047.1 GCA_030775885.1 Acidobacteriota bacterium
CGTCTGGCCTCCATGTAATTTTTCATTCGTCCAGTAGTTGTACCAGTCGGTTCCCGCAGGGAGGTAGACATCGCGGGTCGTGAAGCCCTGATCGACTACCGGCGCAACCAGTAGCGCGGGGCCGAACATGTATTCGTCCTTCATGTCGGCAATCTTCGGATTCGGATCATTCGGGAAGTCCATGAACAGCGCCCGCATGAACGGCGCGCCGGTCTGATGGGTAAACCAACCCAGCGAATAGATGTACGGCATCAGGGTGTAGCGCAGCTTCAGATACTTCTCCAGGATGGGCTCGGCTGCAGTGCCATAGCTCCAAACCTCGTTGAATTTGCGCGTTCCGTGCGTACGCATGGTGGGAAGAAACGTGCCGTACTCGAACCAGCGGACATAGAGTTCAGGGTAGTCGTCGTACTGTCCAACGTTGGCGCGTGCCGTAGACGGATCGATGAGTGGCGTGTGCATCGGCGTGTGCTTCCACGGGAGGTCCTGCCAGCCGCCGATGTCGTTGCCTGTATAGGCGATGCCCGAGGCAGCGATATTGAGACCGGTTGGGATCTGGCGGCGCAGCGGGTCCCAGGTAGGGGAGACATCGGACGACCAGAAGATGGTGCCGTTGCGCTGGGCGCCCAGGTAGGCGTCGCGTGCGAGCGTCAAGTTGCGCTGCAGTGGCTTGTCGCGGCGAACGCCGTCATACAGCGCAGCGGTATGGAAGAGCGGATACACGTTAAGATATTGCGTTCCAGGGCCAACGCTGAGATATGCGCCGTCCGGTGGAAGATCGGGCTCGGTCTCATCCGCCCAGAAGTAGTCGAAACCCTTTGCAGCGATATTGTCGCGCACCAGGTTCCACCACCACTTTGCGGCGTCGGGGTTTGTCGTGTCGATGTCCGAGCCCGCTTTGTCATAAGGCTGGCCGTCAACTGGCTTGCCCGCGGCCGGCATGTCTGGCGTGACAGGAATGCCATCGGCGTAGTGCTCGAACCATCCCTTCTTCAGCAAAAAGTCGTAATAACGCGAGCCCGGCGCGAAGCGGGGCCAGACGCTGATCATGGTCTCGATATGCTGATTGTGCAGTTGACGGTTCATCGCCGTGGGATCGGGCCAGGCCTTGGCATCGAAGTCGTACTCACCCATCTTGGTGTAATAGAACCAATCCACGACGAGGATATCCAGCGGCAGATGGCGGTCGCGATATCCTTTGGCCACGTCCAGCACTTCGGCCTGGGAACTGTACCGCTGCTTGCACTGGATGAAGCCATAGGCAGATTTGGGCAGCATGGGTGTCGTGCCTGTCAGCAGGCGATAGCCCTGGTAAATTTCATCTGTCGTCTTGCCTGCAATTACAAAGAACGAAACGCGCCGGCCGAGCGTCGACGTCCACCTCGTTTCACCGTCGAAGGCAGGGTAGACGGTCGTGGACGATGGATTATCCCAGACGATCCCATATCCTTTGTTTGTAACCATGAACGGAATGCAGTAGGAAGGCGAGGCGGGAGCAAGATAGTTTGCCGCGCAGGTCAGCGGGCGCTGTCTATGATCGAGATATCCTTCCTGATTCTCGCCGAGACCATAGTAATGCTCATCGTCGGCAGCTACGAAGCTCGCGCCGACCGTATAGAGCGGCAGGTCTTCGGCCTTAATGCCACGCGCATTCTTCAGCGTGTCGTCCTTCTGATTCAACTCCGCCATCTGCCAGCCGTTCATCTCGAGTAGTGTCGAGCCGTCGGGGAGCGTGATGGTGACGTTCGTCCCAGGCACTGAGCCCGAAAAGAAGTTCGCAGTATCGGGGAGCTTCTGGTTGGGATCGTGTTTATAGGCAGCGGCAAGCTTGACCGTCATGCGAGGACTCTTATAAAGGTCAGCTCCGCCGGCTTCGGTTGAATGGATCCAACCCGTCTGTTCCGGCGTGGCAACGAAGCCGTATCCCGGTCCCGCCACCGCTTCTTTGGCGATCAGACTCAGCGTGACGCGCACGACGTTTGCGGCATAGGGTTCGACCGTGACAGTCTGACCATTTCGCTCCAAAGGCACTGTCTGCGCCATCATTGCGGAAGAAAGACCAAGCATGAGAAAGACTAGAGAAGAGCGTTTCATTTGAGCCTCGAGAGTGAAGTACCAAGCGAAAACTGCGCCTTACTTGTTGATGGAAGCATTCTGATAGAGCTTTTTTTCGACTGGGAGAGACCTCATCGATAGGAGTAAAGAGTGGCACGGTCGATATGTAACTCTCGGCGGTCGAAGCGCCAATAGCCTCCCTGATCGTCCTCATCGCCGTTCAAACGTCTACCGGGAACCCATGCGCCCTTCTGGAAGCGGCCTTCATCCACTGTGGCAAGGCCAACCTGCGGTGCGGTGAAGTCGACCGGCGTGAACGAGACACGAAAGCCTTTTCCTGCGCCGAGAAACTGATTCGGCCCCTCTTCGAAAACCAATCCATAACCGGTTTCGCTATGCCCTGGCCAACAGCCGCGGAGAGCGGCTGCGTACCTGCCAGGCATCCAACGCAAGGAATCGCACAATAATTCATGCCCCTACCTTATCTATCTTTTTGTGCCTGTGCTCTCAGGGAGAGCACCGAACCCGAAGATCGTTGACCGTCTACTTCCCTTTCAAAGAAATTGTCTGCGTTAGTGGAAGGTCCGCCGAGGAGCTGCCGGCATGAAACGCGTACTCACCCGGGACGATCTTGAAGGCATGAGCGTCCACATCGTAAACAGACAAGGTGAGAGGCTCGACTGCGATCGTCAGTTCACGATGCTCTCCTGGTGCGAGCGTAACCGACTCCCAACCTGCAAGACGTTTCGGCTCGCCAGTGCTGGCAGGCAGTGAGGCGTACAGCTCCGCAACGGCGCGGCCACTCCGTTTGCCTGTATTGGTGACCGTGACCCTCGCAGTGCAGCCGTCCGATGAGACCTTGAGACTAGACATGCCAAATGTGGTGTAGGAGAGACCGTATCCAAACGGAAAGAGCACCTGCTTGCCCCGGGCCTCATACCATTTGTAGCCGACCAGCAGACCTTCGTCATAGGTGACGTCGAAAGGCGGCAAGCCGGCGCGATCATGAGCATCGCCTTGCGCGCCATAGAACTCCGCGGTAGAGGCCGGTGGTGGAGCGATCAATTCAGGGTGCGGCAAATCGCTATCTGCCAGGGGGAAGGTAATGGGAAGCTTGCCGGAGGGGTTCACTTCGCCGGTGAGGACACGAGTGATGGCCTGCGCTGCATGTGTGCCGCCGTACCACGCCTCAGCGACGGCAGACACGCTGTTGATCCATGGCATCAATGCCGCGGTTCCAGTCTCGAGGACCACCACAGTGTGCGAATTGGCATTTGCCACCTGCCGTATGATCTCGTCCTGATGATCGGGTAAGGTGAGCGATGGAATATCCATTCCCTCACTTTGCCAGCGGCAGGCAAATACGATCGCCAGATCACTGTGCCTGGCAAGCTCTGCTGCCGCCTTAAGGTCTTCTCCAGAGGCGAACTCGATTTTCGCGCCGGGCATTGCTGCACGCAGCGCCAAAAGCGGCGAGGTCGGGAACCAGATATGAGCCATCCACTTTGTGCTACCCTCGCCGGGCGGCATGATCGCGTTGCCGCCTGCAGGATCGACCTGGGCCGAGCCACCGCCTGAGATCATGCCCACATCGGCATGGAGGCCAATCACCGCAATGCTGTGCACCTTGGTCGTGTCAATCGGCAGCACTGCATTCTCGTTCTTCAGAAGCACTACGCTGGATTCGGCGATGCTCTGAGAAATGCGCGCTCCGGCCTCAGGATCGACGACACCCTTTTTGATAGGATGATCGACTATACCGCTGGCAAACTCCGCAAACAGAATCCGGCGCACGTGCTCGTCAAGCTCTGCTTGCGAGATATCGCCACGTTCCATGGCTTGCCTATAGGCACCACCGTAGAAATACTGATTGGGCTGCTCCTGGTCCAGCCCCGCATGGGAAGCTTTTATGGTGCTGTGGGTGCCACCCCAATCGGACAACACAAAGCCTTTATAGCCCCAGTCTGTCCGCAATACGTCGGTCAGCAGATGCTTGTTCTCGCAGGCAAAGTCCCCATTCACGCGGTTATACGAACACATTACACCGCCGGGCTGTCCGATCCGGATGGCCAGTTGGAAGGCCAACAGGTCTGTCTCACGCAGAGCACGCTCCTCGATCTTGCTGTTCACCGATGTGCGGCCACTCTCCTGATCATTCACCGCATAGTGCTTTACGTCCCCCACGACATGTTCAGCCTGGAGCGCCTTCATGGCGGTACCAACCATCACGCCGGCAAGCAGAGGGTCTTCACCGCTGTACTCGAAGTTACGACCGTTGCGGAGCTCACGAGCCAGATCAACCCCACCGCCTAACGTCATGTTGTATCCCTGGTCACGAAGGTCATGGCCGATCAACGAGCCATAGCGTCGGCCCGCGTCAGCGTCCCACGTAGCCGCAAGCCCCAGGTTGCTG
>JALYIG010000048.1 GCA_030775885.1 Acidobacteriota bacterium
GTCTAGCCCAACGTTTACAGGTGGAGTCTAGCTGCCACCTCAGGTCTTTACGGGCATCGGAACAGGAAAGAATAACTCGAAAGAAGGACAGCCATGAATCGCAGAAAATTCCTTACTTCTACAGGTGGGGCGGGATTGATCCTCGCAGGCGGCTACGCAGAGGACTACGCGATGAGCCTGCCTTCCACGCCAGTCCCGCTGATGAAACTCGGGGACCAGACAGCTCCGACCAATGACGCCCACCTGAAGTATCTGGCTCGCTACGGCGTGCGCAACATCTGTGGCTATCCCCAAATTCAGGGTGACCGCCTATACGCCACGGTGGATGAACTCAAAACGATGATGGATATGGCAGGCAAGTTTGGCATCAGCATCGACTGCACCGCACCACCATTCCTCGAGTCCAGTTTCATCGACACGGAGAGGCACCCGGCTATTATGCTGGCCCAAAGCCCAGAGCGTGATCGTGACATTGAGTCCCTGCAGACTTTTATCAGGAACTGCGCGCAGGCGGGCATTCCATCGATCAAGTACAACATGAGCATACTGGGCGTCCTGCGGACCGGACGCAAGCCTGGGCGTGGCGATGCGATGAACCACGTGTGGAAGCTCTCCGAGGCACATCCCGCAACGCCGCTCACAAAAGCGGGGCACGTGGACGCCGACGCGTTCTGGGAGCGCATCACCTATTTTCTCGACCGTGTCATTCCGGTGGCGAACGAGAACAAAATCCGGATGGCGTGTCACCCGCAGGATCCTGGCGTCCCGCCCGAAGGCTACCAGGGCGTCAACCGCGTACTGGGCACGATCGACGGACTCAAGAGGTTCATCACTATTCAGGAGAGCCCATACCACGGCCTGAATTTCTGTCAAGGGACGATCTCAGAAGATCTACATAATCCAGGCGTTGAGATCTTCGACGTCATCCGTTACTTCGGCTCGCGCAAGAAAATCTTCAACGTCCACTTTCGTAACATACGTGGCGGCCGCGACAACTTCGTCGAGGTATTCCCCGACGAAGGCGACGTCGACTTTGTCAAAACGATTCGGGTGTACAAGGAGATCGGCTATCCCTACATGCTGATGCCAGACCATGTCCCGTTGGCCGAGACTGACCCAGGCTCCCTGCAATCTTTTGCGTTTTGCTACGGCTACATTCGCGCACTGATTCAATCCGTTGCCTGACTTGCACAAGAGCTTGGCAGGGCAAGCGAAGCAGTAGACGGTTTTGTTATTACCGGCCCTGACTGACCAGGCCGTCGCAGGAGAGTAACTAGGTCCCTATGATTACACCCGCAAGAGACTAGGCTCCGAGATCCCACGGGAAATCAAGCGTTGGCTGGTTGGCGAAACGTTTCATCTTTACCGTCAACTTTGACCCGGCACCGGGTGCCAGTCGAACGCGGAATGAGGAGCCATTTACCTGATGCACCTTTTCGCCAACAGCGACTGAATCGATCTGGTGCTCGGCATAGGCGCCCCCTTGGATCGTCACGAGTCGCGACTCGCTAGGGCTTACATTGACGAGCGTGACAGTAACACTGTCGTCGGTCATTGTATCGATCAGTGCCGCAACATCCTCGGGGATGCCCGCACGTTGTCTTAAAGGATCGAAATATCGAAGCCGGCAGTGAAGCAGCGACCCGCCTTGCGCAGGAGAGGTCTTTGCCCAACCAGGATGCTGGATGTATAGGCCCCCTTCCATCAACTGGGTCAGCGCAGCAACACTCGCCGGGTTGTAGTCCATAACCGTATCAGCGAGCCGAGTGTCAGGCGTTGTCTGGTCTTCTCGAAGCGACTCAGCCGACTTGCGGATATGGGATAGCGAGGATCTCAGAGCGGTAACGGGGTACTCTGGATTAGTCCCTTCCAGGAAGGAGTACCAAGGTGTCTTCTCGGCACGAGCCCGGTCCTGAGGCTTCATCGAAAGATAGTAAATCTCGAGGAAGTTAAGGTTGTAGTCACCTGGTACATAGCTATACCATCCCTGATCACCATACATGCGGGGCGTGGAAGAGACCCCGTCGACCATTTTGCGCTGCGCATTAATCCTGTCCGCTTGCCTGCGCCAGACTTCCAGATAGCGATCATCACCACCTGAAATGAGGTACGCATTCATGAAGCCGACAAAGGCCCATGGCACGCGATTGCGGTCTGCCCGCTTACTGGTCATCGGCACGATCGGGCTGAATCCCCATCCATAAACGCCGCCATACCACTTCCCATCTGTCGCCCCACCGATTGTGCCATCGAGACCGATATTGCTAGGGAGAATATCGTTGTTTCGGTGAGCGCGCTCGGCCCACGCATCGACATACTCGAGCAGCCAATTCTTGTATTTCACCTCATGGTCGAGCATGTAAGCATTCAATGCCAGGCCAGTTGTATTCAAGTTGAGCGGGTTGTCCCCGACGATATCGTTATAGTCCGCGAAGTGGGCGAGCATTTCCTGGTAACCATCCTCCCCATGTTGCAGAGCTCCGCCAACGAAGCGGTTCTTGGTTTCAATCGGATCACCGGCCCAGTCAAGCGCCGTCGCTTTACGCAGGAGTGGCCCACGGCTACCGTTCATCAGGCTCTTGATAATGCGATGTTCAGCGTCGTAGTTCGGCGCCCCCGGATCTTCATTCATGTAAAAGCCAATGAATCGCTTGATGCGATTGCGGTAACGCTCATCATGAGGATCGGAAAGACCCATCAGATTAAAAACGGTGAGACCTTCCGCATTATGCTGCCAGTCCATCATCACTGGAAACTCTTTGTAATACATGCCATCTTTCGCAAACAGAACGTCTGTAGTCTTTGCGAAGGTGTATTGCCGTACATGCCCTTCGTAGGCTTTCTTGTACATCTCCTTTATCCGGTCTGAACCGCCCAGGGCGTGAAGGTGAGGCCAATCGTTAACATTTTCAATGGCGTCGTCCGGGCCATCGTCTCCGCCCCATCGCGTCACACACAGAAGAAATCCGTTCTGATCGAAGTACCGGTTAAAGAAAGCTTCACAAGCGACAGTGTGGGCGTGAAGTACCTCGCGCTCAAGCAAGGCCCACTCTGGAGCGTCCATCGGCGTTGTGATACTTAGAACGTATTCGGCAGTTTGCGCTGGGCAAGGCCATACAGCGCCATAAGTAATCGCAGCCATCGATCCAATGAGGAATGATCGCCGCGAAGGGACAACCTTCTGAGTTTCAGCGGCTTTAGCGTTTTCTTTGCGAGATGAATCAGACATAGGCTCACTTTCAATGCGCAAGGAGTTGATAAACTGATGGCCTGTAGATCAACGG
Source organism: Acidobacteriota bacterium (assembly GCA_030775885.1). Classification (GTDB taxonomy): domain Bacteria; phylum Acidobacteriota; class Terriglobia; order Terriglobales; family Acidobacteriaceae; genus Edaphobacter. The sequence goes on from JALYIG010000048.1 coordinate 3,285, forward strand.
GCGCAGTCCCCGTAGCACAGCTAGGCGGTAACCTTGCAACTCCCTCCGCCGGATCGCTGGAGTGGAGGTCCCGACTATGCCGACGACTGCCGACCACACTAGCTCGACCCACCAAGCACTATAGGTTAGTCGACGTTCAGAACGCCATGTCAAAGGCTATATCGATCGATAGTACTATTATCATGCCGACACCACCGGTGACCACTAGAGCCGTCCGGCAGGTTGTCGTGAGAATGCCTCACACCCTCCGAGGCGCACTTGATTACTCCGCTGCATCCAGAGATTCGTTCTATGGTCGGGTCGAGAATTACCCAAATGTGTGGGAGAGCGAATTGTGTATTCTCGTACAGTCGAAATGCTCATTAGACTGGAAACACTGAAGGGATCGCGGCCGTCAACGGCGCTACTGGACTCTTCACCGGTCTGGTCGACCTGTCTGCCGCGCTAGGCCACGCAGGCAACCGGGACACCACGAGGTGGTGGCCGTCATTGCAGACACGATCCAAAGGATCAGTTTTTGCGGCAAATCGGTGGGAGTCCTGACAGGTGATGAAGCTGCGGCGCACCGGTTTATCGATTCCGGGTGTGCCTTCATGGCCGTGGGTTCAGACCTCGAGAGTTTAGCTCGCGGCTCTGCGTCTCCGGACTAGTTCTAACAATCCGTTCTCTACGACTAATCGCCCCACTTCGGAGACGCTTCTATCGGCAGGCGGCACTCACCGATTGTAAGATATGCGCGATCACTCCTCCGCTGATATCTTTGTGAGATAGTGTACGATCTCAAACAAATCGAATGCTTCGTTGCGGTTGCTGAAGAGTTGAACTTTCGTCATGCAGCTAAACGCCTTTTCATGACCCAACCTCCGCTTAGTCGCCAGATCAAGCTTTTAGAGTTTGAGTTACAGGTCGTTCTCTTCATTCGAAGCAGCCGCTCGGTAAGGCTGACACCCGCCGGCGCGGTGTTCCTTCAAGAGGCGCGACGACTGCTCAATTTGGCGAAGCATGCTGCCCAGACAGCACAGAGAATCGCCCACGGAGAATCAGGGCTACTGCATCTGGGATTCACAGCGAGTTCGGGATACAGCTTTTTGCCCCGCTTGCTGAACAAGACCAATACTCTGCTGGCCGACCTTGACATCGTGCTTCACGAGATGGTGACCAAACAGCAGATGGAGGCGCTGCACGCCCATGAGATTGACGTCAGCCTACTTCGCGTTACGAGGGACCTGAAGAATATCGAGGTAGCTTTGGTCGCGCGTGAACCAATGATGCTTGCTGTTCCAAGGAAACATCGCCTTGCCAAGGGACGAACGCCTTCACCGCAGGATCTGAAGGGAGAGCCATTTATTACCTACAATCCGGTAGACGGCAAATATTTCTTTGATATGGTCGAAGGACTATTTCAACGCTCTGGTATTGACACCAACTACGTGCAACGGATCAGCCAAATCCACTCAATCCTTGCGCTGGTGAGTGCCAGGCAAGGAGTGGCGTTGGTTCCGGCAAGTGCGCGTGCTCTCCGTTTCGATGGCATCCTGTTGAGGAATTTCCGGCACACTGAACTATTTGCCGACTTGTTCCTAGCCTGGAGAAAGGATAATCCCAACCCAGTCTTGCCCCACTTCCGCAGCCTCGTATTGAAACATTTTGCGATTCCTCCGCCGACAAAGACGTAGGCTCTGCAGGTCAAAAGGGCAAACACATTCGCCGCAGCTAATCCCCCGCTTTCTGCGAGACTACTACAATCATGAATGAATCCGGCTTCGTCCGCGGCCGCTGATTTGGCTGGGCCACGTCAGACTCGGCAGCGGGGAGATAAATCCTATCGGTCTTCGGATCCAAGGCCATTGTGCTTGCTCCCTGGTGGGTCGTTACAACCTGCACGATCTCGAATTTTCCTGGAGACTTCTCGCGGGCTACCGAGAGCGAGCCGTCGCGACAGCTGGCAAACAATTGACCGTGATCGATCACAATCGCGTCAACACTCGTGCCGATCGGCAAATCAGCCAGCACCTTGCCGTCAACCGTGCTCATCACAATCAATTTCTGGGGCTTTCTGCAGCCGATTACCAGGAGTTTCCTCTGTGTGTCGATCGACATGCCAACTGGGGCGCCACCCGGCGATACAGGCCAGCGCGCGACGACTTTCCTTGCTTTCATGTCCACGACAGCAACTTCATTCTTGTCCATGAGGTTGATATAGACCTTCCCCGCTCCATCCGAAGCCAGAAATTCCGGTGCCCCGCCTAAATCGATTGGTTCGTCCATCTTGCCGTTTGCGGTGTCGATGTCCGGCTTAAAGGACATTAGTTTTCCATCGTCTCCGGAGACGAACAAGACGAGTCCAAGCGAGGGATCATAGATAATCCCGTCGGAATCCGGAAGAGTGGTTATTCGGCCGAGCACCGCGTAAGTCTTTAGATCGAAAACTACAACCGATCCGCCACCGTCGCTGATGAAGCCCCGACCAGTGCTAGGGACGATTGCCACACCATGGGCGATCTTTTGTCCTGGAATGTCGCCGAGAATCTTACCGGAGTCCGTACTGATCACCATGGTGTGGGTACTTCGCGGAACAAATAGCCTGTGCCCGTCTGGATCGGGCGTCAGATAGTCCCACCCACCCGGGCCACCGATAGGAAATGTCCTTACAACCTTCCAGCCCGCTTGTGCATAAGCGGGCATACCGCTTGCCATCATCAGCACGGCTGAAGCCACAAAAATTAGTCTTGCATTTCGCATGTTAAATTCTCCTGGCCGAGTCTGTCGTTCGCCGCGCTGGCCGTTGCCGCGGCGAAAGGCTTGTACAAAGTTCTACGCTCTCGCTCAAAAGGTAGAGCGACCGCCAGCTGAACCTGACGCAGCGTAAAATCATGATCAATTTCACCAAATGTACAGCCCGTTCCCATGGGGTTTATGTCGACCCGCTTGACCGCGGCTGTGTTGAGGAATTGCAGCACCTTGCGGCGCTGCCCATGACCAAGGACCGGATCTCCCGTAAGCAGTGTGTGTGGACCGTCGGTGCTTGTCATGTTTCTTGTTTCATCCAATCTCAGGCTGTTAGCTGCGCGGGAGCAAACTGAAGAACGCCCCTGGTCGACCACCGACAGCCGCGGTTGACCAGGGCAGCAGTTGACTCAACTTGCATTGTCAGAAGCTGATGCGGCCGGAAAGTTGGATCTGCCGCGGACCGGCGTCAGCGGTCAGCGAGCCGAAAGAACCATTCGTCTGAGCTCCGGTCTTGTCGAAAATGGCCGTATTATCCACAGCATTGAACGAGGGATGATTGAGCAGATTATAGAACTCGGTGCGAATCTGCAGGCTGACGTGCTCTTTGATCGGGAGGTTCTTGAACAGTGCAACGTCCCAGTTATTTTCTCCAGGGCCGCGGAAAACCACCTTGCCGGCATTGCCGACGAAGTTTGAATATTGGCCACTGCCGTTGGGAGCATTTACCTTAGGCTCAGATACTACACTCGTGTTGAAGTACTGGAGGACGTTTCGTTTTCCACGCGGTAGGAGCGCATTTCCGCTGATCACCGCTCGGGCCGCATCTGATCCTCCCGTCAAATCGACGCCGCTGGTGTTCAGGGTGACGCCATATGGCGCACCTCGGATAAACGAAGCTATACCCGAAATCTGCCAGTTATCGAGCACCTGTCTAACCACAAAAGTGTTCCAGAGCTTGCTTGCTGCAGGTATGTTCCACAGCACATTGACTACGACCGAATGGTTGCGGTCGTAGTTCGCAAGCCCGTAGGAGTAAGCGTGCCGGGGGGCAAAGGCCGGCAGGGCAACCCCGCTCGAGGCGGCGGCGAAGAGCGGCGTTGACACTCCGGTTGTAGTGTCGGTGTAGTCCAATGCTTTGGACCAAACATAGTTGCCACCAATCGAGAACCCGTGGATAAAGCGCCGCGTAACCGCAATCTGCAGCGAGTTGTAGTTCGAGGTCCCCCCAAACTCTGTAAAAGGGATGCTTCCCAATCCGGTATAGGGACGAAGGAAGTTATCGGCGAGCGACTTGCTCGATGTCGGGTCTTGATGAGCGTTTTGACTGACAAACCGTGCCCCCGGGGCCAGTGGGTTGGCCTCGTGAGTTTGTCCGAGGTGACGGCCCATATTTCCTACATACGCCACATCGACGACGGTCTGAAATCCGACGGAACGCTGGATCCCAATACTATAGTTTGTGAACGTCGGCCATTTTCCGTTGACCTGCAATGAACCGCTCAGGTTGCCCGGGAAAATCACGCTACTGTCGGGGCTCGAGAATAACGAGCTGACATTGCCGTAGGGATGGATCGGATTCTCCTCGTTCGGTGGGTTGGTAGAGAGCGATCCGGCCAAAGCCGACGAGCTGCGGGTCTGGTAATACAGGCCTACGCCGCCGCGGACCGAGGTCTTTCCGTCTCCGAATACGTCCCACGCAAAGCCGACTCGCGGCGAAACTCTCAGCCCTTGTCCTTGAACCGGGTTGGTCTTGATGAGGGACACCATTCCGTCGAAGGCATTGCCAGAGCCTGGGACAACTGCTCCGATCAACTGCGGGCTGGTGGTGATCCCGTTACGTGGATCGACAGCAGCCTTCTTATTGCTGCTATCGAAACCCGGATGATAGAGCACCGGTGTCTTCGACTTGTCGTACGTGCTCAGGACAAAGTTCGCTCCACTGTGGACAGTTTGCGGCAGATCGTAGCTGAACCTCAATCCGTAGTCCAACGAGAACGTCTTTTTGACCTTCAAACTATCCTGCAAATACCACTCGAGCACGTGAGTGATGGGATCGTAATCAGGTGCCGCAGTACTCTCGGTGTACTGGTAGAAGTTGCCCAGCAGCTCATTGGCAAATGTGTTGCCGGAGTCGTTCGGGTTCTGCGAATTTACACTGAAATCGAAAAGCCCGTTGAAACTTCCTGCGACGTGATGCTCCACGAAGCGGTCGATATGGAGATAAAAACCCGCCTTGAAAATGTGATTCCGCCAGATATCGGTGATTCCGTCGTTGAACCCATACGAATACGACTGTGAAGTGATTGGGAACCGGGAGCCGTTGCTTCCTGGGAACCCGATAGTGGGGAGGTTACTCAGGCCCCCGCCGAAAGTGATGGTAGGGATTAAGCCGAGCGGATTGTTCTGCGGTCGGAACTGACCCAAGGAAACGCCCAGCGCAGACTTCTGCACCGCCGCGAACTCACTGTTACCGTTGGGGAGTTTCTGATCTTCGCTCCAAGCCGCATAGCCTACATTCAGTTCGTTCACCAGGGCTGGGCTTGGGATGAAAGTCAGGTTCCAGATTACGTTCGAAGCTTTGTTGTCGTATTCGACGGGAAATGATTGCAGGTATTCCATCGGCATAGCATTCGCGGCATTGCCCTTTGAAGCCACTGACATGCTGAGACCCCGCATATAGGTGTGCCAACTCGGGGAGATGTTGTAGTCGAAGCGCAAAATTTGTTGGTTGACCGGATTGTGCTCTGTGAGGTTTAGATAATAGTTACTCTGGCCGGTAACATCGACCTAACCAGGTGTGGGCAGCGGCAGAAGGTTCATAAGCTTCTGCATGTCTGAATTGATGCCGGTAACCGTATTGTTGGGGTACGGCAGACCTGTGCTCGGATTAGTAACCGGTGTCGTG
>JALYIG010000049.1 GCA_030775885.1 Acidobacteriota bacterium
AAGGCTGGCGCGGTGATGCCGGAAGATCCCTCGGCCGCGCAGTAGCGAAAAGTTGAAGTTCTGGCTGGTCCGATTGCGCGGCTAGCGCAGGGTTATTGAACTCGCTGTTGTTGAACAGCGATCGGAAGTCACACGCCCGTTTGTAGATGGAACATGTGAAGGAGGGCGTTGGTGGCCTCCTGCGCATCGCGAATCTTGAAGTCTTCTTCGAACTGGAGGGCGATCGCTTTCGGTGCCAGGGCCGTAAGAGTCTGCAACGCCGTTTGCCCGGGAGACTGCGGGGTGCCGGGGCCGACCAGGATATAGTCCACCTCATCGACTCGTAGAAAAATCCTGGCGTCTCGAACCAGGCATGAGGACTGCACGTCGAAGCCATATTGACGCAACACCGTCCTGACGAACACGCACAGATCGGCCGACTCATCCACGACGAGCACCCGGGGGCCGGACTTCGGCGCGGTTTCCTCGGTGTGTTGCTTCAGGAATGACAGGATTGCGTCGTCTTCGGTCGCGAAGCTGTGCATCGAGTTCGAAAGCTTGGTCAACTCCAGCAACTTCACCAGGAATAGTGGCGGAGTTGCCAGGCGGAGGTCGCCACCGCGCCGACGCAAACGCTCGGCGAATCGGACCACCAGACCCAGGCCGATGCTGTCGAGGCGATCGATGTCGGCGAGGCCGAGTACGAAGCGGCTAAACTCGTGCGCGGCCGAGTCCAGCGCAGACTCGAGGGCCGTCGCCTCGGGGCCGAACACGATTCTGCCGGTGCAGTGAATGATGTAGACGTTGCCCACAAAGCGCGACTTAAGAATGAGTGGCATAGCGTCCTCGTCTGGGCTCGATTGTCTGACGAGTCTATCGCACTCGAGTACCAGGTTCCCGTCAGGCGTGATGGGAAAGGGAGGCGCGGATCTTGTCAACGTGGGTGCCATGGACGCGGATGGCCTCGTGGAGGACTTGGCTGGTGACGTGGAACTCTTTGGCCCAGTAGGCGATGTCGGAGGAGACCTTGGGGTTGATCTCGCTCGGGCTGCTGGGCCCCTTGGAGGGGTCTTTGTGGGCAGCGTGTGGTTCGTGGGCTTTTGGTGCGTCGTGATGCTCTGACATGCAGTGGTTCCTCTTTTCCGGGTTGTCTGCTTAGTTGGATGAGGATGGCGGAACGGGGATGTATTGGTTGACGACGCGCAGTTGAACCACTAACGCTGGAGGGAGGGCTGCATGGCCAGGCGAGCCCACCCATCGCATAAGGTAATGGCCGATGGGTGGGGCCTGGGGCTTCTACTGATGAGCGGCCGGGAGGATGATTGGGGGCCGGACTGCGGGCTTGGCTGGTTTGGCCTTAACAGGCTTGGTGGGGGCTTCGGCGGGTGTGGATAGCGCGGTGACCCGATCGTTCAATTGCTGGATTTGATCGGTCATCATCTGCATCTGGGCGATCATGGAGTGCTTCATCTCCATGTCACTCTTCATGCCATCTTTCATGGTGTCCATATGAGCTTTCATGGCGGCGTCGGCGGCTTCCATCTTGGCCATATTTTCCGTCATGCTGGTCTGCATCTTAGCCATCTGGCTGCTCATGTCGCCTGATTTAGCGGTCGTATCGGAGGTTGCGGCGGGCGCGGGCGTGGACGCCGGCGTTGGAGTAGCCGCTGGCATAACCGTGACAGCGGGCGCTGGGGTGGCGATGGGTTCGGGAGCGGCTGCTGGTGCGGCAGCGGCGGCGGGAGCGGGTGCGGGTTTCGCTGTGACGTTCTGGGCGAGAACCGGGATACACATCAGAGAAAGCGCGATGAGTATTGCTCGGACAGGGTGATGCAGGTTCATGTGGATTCTCCTCGGTCGTATGATTGACGCCTGATACTCGACTATCAGCGGTGATTGTGGACCGTTGAGGATTGAAAAGTATGGTCAAGATTGCTCGCGCGGGGCTATTGCTTGACGCCCTTGTTGGGGTCCCATGAGCCCTGGAGTTTGCGGATGTAGATGATCTGGCCGACGTGGTAGGCGTTGTGTGCGCTGATGTGGGCGATTCCGTCGGCCCATTTGGCTAACTGGGCGTCGTCGGCGGTGGCGACGAGGTGTTCCAACTCGGTGAGGACTGCATCGAGTTTGGCGGCGGTGGAGGGCCAGGTGGAGGCGTCGAAGTTGTTGAAGGTCTCCTTGTTGTCGCCGGGAATGGCGGCGCCTTTTTCACCTTTCATGTGGGCGAGGGATTCGGCGTTCCAGAAGAGGAGATGGTTGGTGATCATGCCGACGGAGTGGTCGGCGGGGGCGGGGTTCTTGGCGCCGCCTTCGGATTTGGGGATCCAGCGGGCCTGCTCAGGGGTGAGGTTGGCGACGGCGATGTTGACGGGGACGAACCACTCCTCTTCAGTGTGGGTGGAGCGGAGTTGGGCGAGGAGCGTGGAACGGAGAGTGGGCGGCGGCGCGGCGGGTTTCGGGGTTTGGGCGAGGGCTAGCGGGGAGAGGAGGAGCACGAACGCGATGGAGCGGATGGCCATGGGACCTCTGGTGTTTCAGGGGGGCACCCCCCCTTTATTTCTCGCAAAGATTTGTAAACAAATGAGTTAAGTCTAAAGATTTCAAAACAAGTGGGTTACGAATAAAGATATGAAAGTAAATGGGTTAGACAAACTGCGAAGGCTGCCGGGGATCACCCTGGCAGCCTTTCGATTTTTTCTCTACTTTTTAAGTATAGCGCGTTGACCTTAACTGTTAGGCCAACTTTCTTTGGGAGATTTGGGGTTTGGTTTGAATGGGTTGGACTGGTTTTCCAGAGTTTGGGGGGTTGACAGGATTTGCGGAGTCGGTGGGAGTTGACGACCCCCACCCATCGCGAAAGGCCGCGATGAATGGGGCACCCGGCCGCGATGATGGGGCACCTGGCCTTTTGGAGAAGAGAGGTGTGTCGGGGGACACATATCTGAGGGGGCGTGAGGGATATCTTTCCCGTGACTTCTAATCCACAGAGACCAGGTTCTCAAAATGCGTCGTCTTCTTGCGTTACCTTTCATTCTAATTTCTGCTTCGGGCAATTTTGCCATCGGTCAACAGCTCGTCGTCCCGGTGCCTGCTCCCGCCGTACTTGCGGCTCCTGCTGCTGCACCGATTCCTGCCGCAATCGCACCCGCTGCGGTTGCACTATGGCCTTCACGCCTGGTGCCGGGGTCGAAGCTCTTCATCGAGCCGATGGATGGTTTTGACACATATCTTTCTGCGGCGATCATAAAGAAAAAAGTTCCCGTGATGATCGTCGATGACCGCGCGAAAGCCGATTTCGTTGTGGTGGGTAGCTCACACGTCGATAAGGCAGGCTGGGCGAAGACGATCTTCGTTTCTCCGAATCCGCATGCTGAGGCGAGTATATCGGTGAAGAATGCTCACACCGGTGATCTGGTCTTCGCTTACAACGTCGATAAGGCCGCTGCTGTTCGGGCAAATCAGAGTACAGCTGAAGCTTGCGCTAAACATCTCAAGGAAGCGATCGAGAAAAAGTAGAGTTGGTTGTCATGCTCCCCAATCGAGTGGGGCGATCGGTGAGCGCGGATATGGTGGCTGTGCAGTAGGGTGTGCTGCTGGGCACGGCTTGCAAGATAGACAATTATGTATATACAATAACGTATAGGCGGTGGAAGTGCGCTTTGATTGGGATCCGGAGAAGGCTCGGGAGAATTATCGGAAACATGAGGTGGCTTTCGAGACGGCAGCGCTGGTTTTCGACGATCCCGGCTTTGTGATGTTTCCGGACCGGAATGTGGATGGTGAGGAACGCTGGCACACGATTGGCCTGGTAAGGGGTGTTCTGCTTCTGTTGGTTGTGCACACCTTACGGGAAGAGGACGAAGAGGAGATGGTTCGGATCATCTCGGCTCGCGAGGTGATTGCTCATGAAAGGAGACTCTATGAAAACTGCCAATAATGAGAAGGGGCGAACTGTGACGTACCGGCGGAGTCCGGGCGATCCGATTTCGGATGCGGTCAAGGCCAATATCGAGGAGTTGCTGGCGAATCCAAATCGGAAGATCGATACATCGGATATTCCGGAGTTGCCGGCGGATGCATGGAAGAATGCGGTGCGGGGACGGTTCTATCGTCCGCTGAAACAGGCGGTGTGTTTGCGGCTGGATGCGGATGTGCTGGCATGGCTGAAGAAAGATGGGCAGGGGTATCAAACGCGGGTGAATCAGATGCTGCGAGAACGGATGCTGAAGGATTTGGAGGGGCGGTAAGGTGGGTGACGGGAAATGGCTATTATGTCGCCCTACTACCATTTCCACAAATAAGGAGTCAGCGTGAAAGATCTGTTTTTGCCGGGTTCGCTGCCGAGGTGTTCGACCAATTGTGACACTTCTTATCCCGGGGTTTTGGGTTCTTTCGCCTTGGGTAATTGGCGTATTCCTGATGCATCCGATTAGCTGGTCGTTTGCGCTCGAGCATCGGGATGCTTCGGGCTTGGTCTACGATGCATAAGATTCGTGAGCCAAGCTGACGGTGTACCTCATCTATAGCAGGGAGATCACACAAGACTTTAGGATCAACCCACATTAACTCTCGTTTCAATCCAAAGGCCAATTCTTTGGCCATT
>JALYIG010000050.1 GCA_030775885.1 Acidobacteriota bacterium
GGGTATGCGTGGTTAGTGAGAAACAGCTCGAAGAGCATGGAGGGCGGCTTCGATGGAGGCGATGACAGCATCCACCGGCTGGTCGCCGTCGACTTCCTTGAAGCGTCCCAGAGCGCGATAGTGAGCAACGACAGGCGCAGTCTGTTTGTCGAAGGTCGCCATCCGCTCGGTGAAAACAGCTTCGGTGTCATCCGGCCGCTGAATCAGATGAGTTCCATCCACATTGCAGCGGCCTTCTGCTGTCGGCGGATTGCCGTGGATGTTATAGATGCTCTTACACGTGGGGCAAATGCGGCGCCCGGTGATCCGCCTGAGGAGTTGGTCGTATGCCACGACGATGCTGATCGCGACCACCGGCAGGTTCAGGCTCATAGCGCAGTCGCCAAGATTAGCGTCGAGAAAGTGTGCCTGCTCAAGGGTTCGGGGATAGCCGTCGAGGATATATCCGCGGCATGTGTCCCTGTCCTGAAGTCTAGCTAGCACCATCTTGTTGACGAGCCCGTCGTCGACCAGCAGACCCTTACCCATGATCTCCTGTGCCTGCTTTCCGAGCGCGCTACCACTTGCAATGTTGCCGCGCAGCAGGTCTCCCGTGGAGATCTGAGGGATGTTGTATTTCGAGACGAGCAACTGCGCCTGCGTGCCTTTACCGACACCGGGTGCGCCTAAAAGAAGAATGGGCCCGGGCAGGAAGCTTCTCTCTACCGGGGCCGCTGATTGGGTTACGGATTCTGATTTCAACTTGCTTAGCCTACCAACTTCGGCGCCCGCGAATTCGGCCGCTCTTGGGAGAGAAGCCATCATAATGGCGCATGATGAGCTGCGATTCAATTTGCTGTACGGTGTCCATTGCGACGCCAACGACGATCAGCAGCGATGTGCCGCCGAAGTAAAAGTTTACTCCAAGTCCCTGTGTCATCCACGTCGGAAGCGAGTCGAAGTAACGTCCGATGAGCCAAAGATGGTTGAAATGAATACCGCTGATGAGCATCGTCGGGATGATGCAGATGATGATCAGATAGATCGCTCCGACCAGGGTGATGCGAGTCAGAACGTCATTGATGAAGTCCGAGGTTCTGCGGCCGGGCCGAATTCCAGGGATAAAGCCGCCATACTTGCGCATGTTGTCGGCGATGTCTTCCGGGCGGAAGACAATGGATATATAGAAGTAGGCAAAGAAAATGATGGCCGAGATGTAGAGGAGCTCGTACCAGGGCTCGCCCGGCTGCAGATTCTGCAGAATTGGGCCGAAGAAGTGCGTCTCCTTGAGCGGGCCACTGCCAAAGAAACTCATCCCGGCGAAAAGTAGCGGTGCGGACAGGATCGAGCTTGCGAAGATAACGGGCATTACGCCGCCGGAGTTGACCCTCAGCGGGAGATGGGTAGACTGGCCACCCATCATTTTGCGCCCCACAATGCGCTTGGCATATTGGACGGGAATGCGGCGCTCCGAACGTTCCACGAAGACAATGAACGCCACCACGGAGATCATCACCGCGATCAGCAGAACCAAGGCAAAAGGAGTGAAGGGGCCCCAGGTGGCGTCGTGCGCCTTCTGGTAGAGGTCCATGATGCCGCGCGGCAAACCGACAACAATGCCGGTGAAAATCAGCAGGGACATCCCATTGCCGATGCCACGCTCGGTAATCTGCTCGCCCAGCCACATAATGAAGGCTGTGCCGGCGGTGAGTGTGATCACGCAGAGAGGAACGAACTCTCCGCGGGGAATCGTCGTCATTCCCTGACCGGAGAGTGTCATGGCAATCGCGAAGGACTGGACTATACCAAGCAGCACGGTAACGTAGCGGGTCCACTGGGTGATCTTGCGGCGGCCCAGTTCGCCTTCCTTCTGCAGCTTGGCCAGCGGCTCATAGATGACCGTGAGCAACTGGAAGATGATCGACGCCGTGATGTACGGCATGATGCCGAGTGCGAAGATGGTGAGCTTGCGAAGGTTTCCGCCAGTGAACAGATCCGCCAGCCCAAGCGCTGAGCCGGAGTTGGCGTTGAAATACTGTTCCAGAGCGACGCCGTTGATGCCGGGTGTGGGAATAAATGCACCGAGGCGGTACACAGCCAGCATGGCCAGCATGAAAAGCACACGCCGGCGCAAATCGGGAATGCGGAAGATGTTGGCGAATTTCTCGAACATCGATACCTCTTCAATCTTTGAAGAACCTGGCCCGCGCTGGCCCAGGGGTGACTCTTATCCTAGTCGAAAGCAGCGGACAGATGCACTCAGGAAATTCCTAACCAATCAGGATTGCCTTGCCGCCAGCCTTCTCAATCGCTTCCTGAGCGGTCTTGGAAAACTTGTGCGCATGGATCGTCACCGGAC
>JALYIG010000051.1 GCA_030775885.1 Acidobacteriota bacterium
GATGGAGACATCCCCAGGGTCGAAATAAGCAACCCGTTGCAGGCGCACCTCGACATGGTTCGCAGCTGGGAGGATCGGGACCTTCACAATGTCACCGCCTACCTGGTAACACTGAAATGAGCGTTGCGAAGAAGCTGCTCCTCGTGTGCATCTGCGCAGTGCCGTGCCTGGCGGCCCCGGGCAGCCCGAATCCCCCGGTTTCACCTCTCGGCGACTCCTGGCCCACCTATTCGGGTGACTATTCCGGGAAACGATACAGCACTTTGACGCAGATCAACCAGGGTAACGCCAAGAATCTCACGCTGGCCTGGGTGGCGCGGGTAACCGGCGGCATGGACGCGGGCGGGGGCGGCCTGTTAGCCCCTCCCGCTGCCCCCACGATTGTTGGGGGCGAAGTGGCGGAGGCCGTGGTCACGGGGGGACTGTTCTCATCGGCGGGACCTGTCAGCATCCGTGGTGCTGTTTTACAGGTGAATGGGGTTCTATACGCGTCCGCGCCCGACAATGCCTGGGCGATCGATGCTCGCACCGGCACCGTTCTTTGGCATTACTACTGGAAGACCAAGGGCGGGACTCACACGGCAAATAAAGGGATGGGAATCTACAAGGACTGGTTGTACCTGGAGACGGCCGATGACTACCTGGTCTCGCTCGAGGCTCGTACGGGGAAGGAGCGATGGCACAAGGAGATCGCAAGTTTCCCCGAACAGTATTTCTCCGAGGCAGCGCCCATCGTTATCGGCGACCATGTATTGGTGGGATCGGGAAATGACTCGGATGAGCCCGGATCGCTCCGCTCCCTCGAGCCTGAGACTGGCGAGTTGCAGTGGAAGTTCCACACCGTTCCTATGCAGCAGGATGAGCCCGGTTTCGACTCCTGGCCGAGCGCGGAGGCGGCCCGACACGGCGGCGGAAATGTCTGGGTGACGGGTTCCTATGACCCGGACACCGATCTGTATATTTTCGGAACCGGCAATCCAACACCTGCCTACGGCTCACAGGCGCGCAAGGGAGATAACCTCTTTACGTGCTCGCTGGTTGCTGTGCACGTGGACACCGGAAAGATGGCCTGGTACTACCAGACATCACCCCATGACACTCACGATTGGGATTCAGCGCAAACGCCAGTGCTGGTGGATGGGCAATTCAACGGCAAGCCACGTAAACTGGTGTTGCAGGCGACCCGCAACGGCCACTTCTTCGTGCTCGATCGCCTGACCGGCGAACATTTGCTGACAAGCAGGTTTACACCTTGGGGCAAATGGGTGAAGGAGGTTAATGAGCGCGGTCAGCCCGTTCGCGATTCAGCGAAGGATGCCTCCGCAGGGGGCACCATCCTATCGCTTGATGGCTGGACCAACTGGCCGCCTCCGTCATTCAGCCCGCAGACCGGACTGTTCTACTCCCGTGGCCTTGAGAGCTATGGGCTATTGTATTACACGGAAACGGATCCCCGCGGCGCCACGGGCATGGGCGGCGTCTCGAGGGGCGGTCAGGTGTCGCTAGGCAGTGCAATCCGAGCAATCGATTACCGGACCGGCAGGATCGTGTGGGAGCACCCCTTCGAGACGGGGCAGGGTTTAATTGGCGTAATCGGGACCGGTCTTCTGAGCACCGCGGGGAAAATTCTGTTCGCTGCAGACGCCGGCGACAACCTCGTGGCCTTCGATGCCGAACACGGCAAACCGCTGTGGCATTCACGTCTTCATGGAGTCTCGAATGCGCCCGAAACTTACATGCTGGACGATCATCAGTACGTAATCGTGGCAGCGGGCGACGTGCTTTACGCTTTCACCCTTTACTGATGAGGGACTCGAGCCCGGTTAACAGGCGTTCTGGTTCCACTGTTGCAAGCGCCCCCGTCGTTGTTGCCCGGGTCGCAACGAAAAAGTCCGTGTAGGTCACGCGAAGAATGCTATCCATAGTCGCATCATGCCGAAATTGACGCAGACTCTGGCGCGCTTGGTGGAACGCAGCCCATTCCGGCCGGTTACTCAGGACGATGAGCGCGGTTGGTTCTTCCTGGCGGCGATTCAGACCGGCGTGACGATCTGCGTGCCCTTGTTCGCGCTTGGCGGCCAGCTCGGACGCCACACCCGCTTCACGGATCTGGTGCCCGCGGTCCTCACCGGGACGTGCATCGCTGCCTTTTTCGCAATCCTGACAGGGTTGGTTGGCATGCATGCGCGCATACCGACCGCGGTGCTCATGCGCCGGGCTTTCGGTGAGACGGGCGGAAAGGCGGTTGCCGGCATCCTCATTCTCACGTTGTTCGGCTGGTTCGGAGTGCAAACGGAAATGCTGGTCGACAGCATCCGAACTTTGCTCGCCTCGAGTCTCGGACTGCAGCTGCCGCGCCTCGGGCTCACGATCTTGTGCGGTGCGCTGATGAGTTCCACTGCCATCATCGGCTTTCGCGCGCTCGGAAAAATAGCATACGTTGCAGTACCACTACTGCTCGCCGTGATTGCCGTTCCAACGTGGATTGCGCTGACGACCCACGATGTGGCGCCATTGTTGGCAGCACCGTCCGCGGAAGCGCCCTTCAGTTTCGGACTTGTGGTCTCGATCATCAGCGGCGGCCATATGGTCGCCGTGACAACCGCTCCGGACCTGACCCGGTTCCTGCGCTCCCCACGTGACACGATCGTGGGTATGGCGGTCAGCCTCGGCATCGCGCTACCGATACTGTTGTTACTCGCGGCTTTGCTCGCGGTGATCTACGGTAGCGCGAATCTCGTTGCCGTTCTGGTTACCGCGGGGGTGGGCGCGCCTGCGCTGCTCGTCATCGTATTGGCCACGTGGACCAGCAACGACAAGAATCTTTATGAGTCGGCACTGGCGCTGTCGACATTATTCGCGCACCGCGAGCGCTGGCAACTCACCGCCGTCGCAGGTGCCGTTGGTACAGCGATGGCCGCCGTGGGCATATTCGAACATTTCATCGAAATGCTGATTTTTCTGGGCATCGGCATCGCGCCAGTGGCGGGCGTCTACCTGGTCGATTTTCATGTCAACCGTAGGCGATACCTTGTCGTATCCGACGGCGGCCCAGTGCGCCTGCGCTGGAAGTCCTTTCTAGCCTGGGGAGCGGGTACGCTGATCGGAGTCCTCGCCTTGCCACGCGCATCCCACGGCCTGGGTCTCCTGCATCTGACTTCAATCCCAACGATCGATGCATTATTGGGCGCTGCCCTGGTGCAGTGGCTGCTCGGTCGTGCACCGTCTCGTACGCATTCGGGCGAGCGCTCAGGCCGCGAGCTGGAGACGGAGCCCTGAGTCCATCGGAATTGGGCGTCCGCTACCTGTGCGGTGTGGCGGCTACGACACGGCCATTGCAGGGGACGCAACGAAGTAGGGCAGCTATGTTATTGCACCGCTGCCGTCACTCCAAAAGAATCCACATGCGCAAACAGTATCTCACGCCATCACAATAGACGTGGAGAACCGGGGTGAACATCGGCAACAGCATCAGATTGCAATCCCTACTGCTATTCGGAGCAGCCGCGTTACATGCGAGCAACGCTGCGGCCGACTCTGTCACCGGTAGCGGGACGGCATCCCGGCAAGCGTTCGGGGAGGTGGAGACGGTAACCGTTACGGCACAGAAGAGAAGCGAGAAGCTGCAGGAGATCCCAGCGGCCGCCTCCGTGGTTACGGCCAGTGACATCGAGAATGCGGGCGTCAACAATATCCAGGATGTGGCGGCCCTCACGCCAAACCTGGTGATCATTGATCAGTTGCGGCCGGGAATTCAGACCGTCTCATTCCGGGGCTTCACCACGGTGCAGGGCGGTCAGTCACCGTTCGCCATAGTCGTGGACGGGGTGGCCGAGCCCGGCCAGGAATTTCTCAAACAGCAACTAATAGACGTCCAGCAGATCGAAGTGCTGCGCGGACCGCAGGGTACACTTTACGGCGCGGGTGCCGTCGCTGGCGCCATCAACATCGTGACGAAGCGACCCACGGACGAATTCGAGGCATCGGCAAAGGTCGGTTACGCTCAAGGCAACCAGTCAACGGGGCTCGTCACTGTGAGCGGCCCGATCGTCGCTGACAAGGTGTTCTTCCGTGCTTCCGCCTATAGTGAAACGTTCGATGGCCTGATCCCCAATCCCGCCGGCAAGAAGCACGCCGACTTCGTCGATGAGCGCGCCTTTACGGGAGAGTTGCTCTTCAAGCCTACCGAGCAGCTGGACATCGACTTCAGGGGCCACGTGACGAACGGCACTGACGGAGCTCTGTGGCTGGTTCTCGTGAACAACAGTCAGTTCGACAACTTCAGCAATGGGCCGAATGAGGACATCGACGGCATCGATCGTCGCCATCTGAAGACGTTCTCCACCAAGATCGACTATCGCTTGGAAGGAGTGACGCTGACGTCCATCACTGCCTATAACGATGCGAAGCAATATGCGACCGCTGACGGCGACTTCACGGCGCAGCCGATCTTCGCGCAGACATGGCAGAATGACACCAGCGCCTGGAGCGAGGAGCTGCGGGCGACTTCCTCGGACACAGGGCCGCTCAAGTGGAACCTGGGTGCCTTTGGCCAGGACTATCGGGTCGTGGACGCCACTACGTTCTACAGCGTGAACCCGGCCGCGCCGTTCTTGGCGGCTACTGACAACCACTATCACGATCGCAGTTGGGCGGTGTTTGGGCAAGCTTCGTACGATCTGACTTCGCGATGGACGGCGACGGCCGGCGCGCGCTATGACCGCGTGAAGTCCGATGTCAACGACTTCGTCAACAACGTGCAGGATTCGCACACGTTCTCCGCGACGCAGCCGAAGGCCACAATCGAGTACAAGTGGATGCCCGGTGTGCTCACCTATCTTAGTTACGGGAAGGGCTTTCGGACGGGCGGATTCAACCCGGCGACACCGCTTTCCCTGCGACTCTATCAAAACGAAGTTTCGACCAATTACGAGGGCGGCATCAAGACGACCTTGCTCGACAACCGGTTGCTGTTCAACGTGGCGGTGTTTCACACTCAGTTCGACAACCAGCAATTCTTCTTTTCCCAAGCCACGGACCAGGGAATCTACCGCGCTATCATCAACATTCCCAAGACGCGGGTGAACGGGGGCGAGTTGGAAGCGCAGGCGAAGCCCATCGGCTGGCTGAAATTGATGGCCTCACTCGGCTACAACAATACCTCCATCCGGGAGTTCTCCGATAGCAGCTACAATGGCAAACGCACGCCCCAGGTATACGGTTTTACCGGAAACCTGTCCGTAGAGGCTACGCAGCCCATCGCGGATCGGCTGCAGCTCACGGCACGTGTCGACTACGATCATCGTGGCGACGTCTTCTGGGACTTGGGAAACGTTCTGCGTACGCCAGCGAAGAACTTCGTCAACGCGCGGCTGGCGTTCGAGAGAATGGACAGCGCATGGTCCCTGGCGTTCTACAGCCATAACCTGACCAACGAGCGTACACCGGCGGCCGTGGGCGCAAATGCCTTCGGACAGGGTCTGACTCTGCGCAGTGCGAACGAGCCGCGGCAGTCCGGCGTCGAGTTGCAGGTCCGCTTTTGATCGATGGACTGATGATGAGTGATCGT
>JALYIG010000052.1 GCA_030775885.1 Acidobacteriota bacterium
CAAAGATTTCTTGAGCCGAATGGGGTTCATCGGCGCAGCTCCCCGATGTATACGCCGTGGGCGGGCACGTTGATGGAGTTGATGTTCTGCGCTCCCATCGCGCGGTCCGTGCGGAGGAGGGTGCGGAGGAAGAATCCGTGGAGGTTAAGCCGCTTGATCGCGTCGGCGAGGGCCAGTTGGAGCGGCGACGAGGACAGGTTACAAATGACAACAACCGGCGCCGGGGGATGGGACGCGCGGGACATCGGCTGACGGATCCAGACGAGCGCGTTCTGCGCGTCGAAGTCCAGGAAGGTAGTGGTGCCCGAGTGGAAGGCTGGCTTGTCGTGGTGCAGGGAGGCGAGCTGCCCGTACCAGATGGTGAGTGGATCCTCCGGGAGCGGTTTGGCCAGGGCGGTGTGTGGCCGGAGGGGGGGAACATAGGGAACGTAGGGCGCATACGTACCGGACGGGGCTTGTGGCGGATGCGGCGGAGGGGTTGCGGATTTGGCGGGTTCGTCCTCTCCTTTGAGCTGGGCCGGGTTCGTTTGCTCGGGACTGGACTGAAGCATAAGTTTGGCGGAAGAGTCGATGAGAGATGCAGGCTGGGTGATCAGCGTGATGGCAGCAACTGCCTGGGACAGCGGCGCGGAAGCGGGGGCGCGGAGAGCGAGCAGTAGGTTTGGCTGCGCGACGGCTTGCGTGAGGATTGGGCGGAGGCTTCCGGCGTCGAAGCCGGGAAGACTGGCCGGGCGGGTGTCAATCTGCATCTGCGGGCTGACCGGGCGTGACGTTTGCGGGCCGTAATGAACTGTCCGGCGCGGGCTGGCGGCGGGACTTTCGGCAGATGCAACGTCCAGATCGGAGAGGATGATGCGCTGGCCTACGGCTGCCACGGCGAGCTTGCGGAGCGAGTCGACGACCGCCTGAGTTGCTTCCGGGCTGGCTCCGGGAGGGCTGAGGACGTGGAGACCGGCGACGCCGCGGTTGAGCCAGAAACGTGCCAGGCCGGAGAGGCCGGCGGAAGCGTTGGGGGCTTCTAGGTCGAGCAGGACGCGGATGCCGCGAGTGCTGGCCTGACCAAGCAGATCGTCAAAGTCGTCGAGGTCGGGCATGGCGGCGTTGGAGCCTGGGGGCGGAAGCTCGGGCGCGGGGACGATGAGGGCGTCGACGTGGAGGGCTCGCAGAGCGTCCAGCCGGGCTGCGAGCGCCTTGGCGTCGAGAGGTCGGGTTTCGTGGTAGAAGATCGCGCTGGTCCACCACGGCTCGGCGTTGGCCGAGATTCCTTTATATCCGGGGCGGGCGAGAATCTGAGCCGACGAGGCGCAGGCAATGGCGAGCAACAGGAAGGCAGAGAGCCGACGGAGGGTAGACTGGGCGTGGCAAGGCGCTCTATTCCGTGCTTGATTCATTCCCCCCCGCATACATGGTACTAAAATATTCCATCTAAACTACTTAGTCCGGATTACGGCCGAAGCCGAGTCTGGACACGTCCGTCAGGTCCGGCGCAAAGTGCTGATTCTGCGTTGTACGTCCGGAAAGTCCCGGGAATGTGCAATGTAGGGAATCGTCCAGCCTCACCCAAGGCGTAACGCTTGCATGCTTTGCGTTCATTACCCACATCCTAATTATAGTCCTGGGTGTCAAGTGACGAGTGTGGATTTCGAAGCTAAATTATTGATTATAAGTTAGATAATATATCGGATAAGAATCACATTTGGTGTGGGCGCGGTTATATGTGGCGAAAAGCGAGTCCTTTGGCCAAAAAGGAGCGGGGGTCATGGCGCGAATGGAATTCCTCCGGGCATTCGACTGCGTTTGGCGCAAACTGCCGCGCCAAACTTCGCTCACGATGACGAGTTTATAAGGATGATATTAGAAGGCGGGACACTAGTTCTCGGTGGGGGCCTCGATGTGGTCGATCACGATCGTCTTAATCGGTCCTTTGGTGGAGTTGAGATGGAGGCCGAGCTGCTCTTCGAGGGCGGTGAAGACGGTCGGGCCGTTAGGGTCCGGGGGCGGTGCGCCGTCATGGGACGGGCCGTCGAGTTGCGCGCCTTCCGGGGTGTATTCGAGGGTGAAGTCATATTTCCCGGTGAGGCCGGTCTTGTCGACGACGGTGCGGTGGAGCTGGCGGGAGAGCACGTCAACCAGCACGGACAGCGACAGGGCCTGACCGGTGAATTTGCCGCGGCCGTCCATGCGCATCATGCCGCCATGGGCGACTCCGTCTGGGCCCTTAATGCCGTTGGGGTAGGTAGATCCGGGCTTGGCTTCGGTGAGTTTTGGGCCGCCTTTGGCGATGACGAGCTCGTAGATGGGCATCTCTTTAGTTTCGGGATGGACTGCGAGCTTGAAGCGGTCGGTGAGCAGTGCCTGAAGCATCAGGTTGCGCTGGTCTCGGGAAAGCGCTTTGTAGGCGGGCACGTCTGGGCCGGCTACCTTTGCTTCGATGTCGTACGGGGAAGAGTCGACCCAGCCCGGGCCGCCGGAGACGAGGTCGTCCTTGACGCCGTAGGCGCTGGCGATGAGCGACTTGATGGGGATGTTGTTCTGCGAGATGCCGTCGGGGGTGGACATCATGCGGATCATCCCGCTGGCGGACTTGTTGGGGCGAACGGAGATGACGTCCCAGGCCGGAGGCGGAGCATTCGGGTCGGTGACGGCTGGGGTGGTTGGGGCCGGAGGGGTTGCGGGTGGGTCTGCATGCGTGAGCGGAGCGGCCAGGAAGAGACAGGCGGCGAGAAGGGTGGAGCGGGGGGCGAGACGGGCTGCAGCGATCATGCGGGAGAGTCCTTTCATTCGACGGTGCGGCGCGGCGGCCCGGCGCGAAGGTATGCAAACGGATCCCAGGTACCACTAGATGGGTATACGCAGGAATAGGCGCTGAAGGTTCACAAGATTTGAGGGTGAAACGATGGTGGTGCGAGTAAGTGCCGAACTGTGCTCAGACTCCGCGAATCTCTTTTGCGGGTCAGAGGCTAACGGTCGGGTTGAGGGTGTCGCGAGAACCGCTGCGGCGGGAGAAGCAGCGGACTGAGCCGCTGCTTCTCACTGGGGAGGGCCGGACGCGCTAGGTTTGTGCCGAAATTTTAGGTCAGATAACTTTCAAGAGGAGGAGGACGAGGACAATGACGAGGATGAGCGAGATGCCGCCGCCGCCGTAGTAACCGATTCCTGGACCCATGCGATAGCCGCCGAAGCCGAAGACAAGGATAAGGACAAGAAGAAGAATGAGCATGGAAAACTCCGTTCAAACGAGATTTGCGCAACGGTGTTGCAGGACCCAACCTGTTGGATGCGAAAAGTGTGGATGGAGGCGAAAGCGAGTCAGTTTTCCGAAGGCTTCTCGATGTGGTCGATGACGAGGGTTTCCACCGGGCCTTTGGTGGATTCAAGCTTGAGGCCAAGTTGCTCCTGGATGGCGGTAAAGATGGATGGGCCGCCGGCGGTGGGGGAGTCGGCTGGGGTGTTGTCAGGCGTCCATTGAAGGGCAATGTCGTATTTGCCGGTGAGGCCGGTTTTGTCGACGATGGGGCGGTGGAGTGTTTGTGTTAGGAAGTCGATGATGGAGCCGATGGGAGTGGCCTGACCGGTGAGTTGGCCGAGGGCGGTCATCATGGGGTAGCCAATATGAGTTTGGCCGTCGAGTCCTTTGACGCCGCTGGCGAAGGTGTCGCCAGGAGTGGTCTCGTGAAATTTGGGCCCCGATTTGGCGAGGGTCAGTTCGTAGATGGGCGCGTCTTTCGTCTCGGTGTGGACGACGAGTTTGAAGCGGTCGGCGAGCAGCGACTGGAGCATCTGGTTGCGTTGGGATTTGGTGAGTTTGGGCGGAGTAGAGTCGTCGGGGTGGAAAACTTTAGCGTTAATTTCGTAACTGCTCGAGTCGATCCAGTCGGGCCCTCCGGAGAGGGAGTCCGGCTTGATGTTGTAGGCGATGACGATGAGATATTTGAGGCTTATATTCTCGCCTCTAAAGCCGTCGTTCAGGTCGTGGGTCGTGGTGAAATGGACTTCGACGTTGCCATGGATTGTGGTCTCTTTCCCGCTGGGGGTGGGGTGAATTGAGACGGCATCGAAGGCCAGGGCTTTGGGCGACGGTGCCGGCTTGGTTGGCGGCTGGGCCAGGGCGATGCTGGAAATGAGAAAGGCGGCAATACAGAACTTCGCGATCATTCTCCGGACCTCGGGGAGAATCTTACGCTTGGGAATCGGCAGCGCATCGCTAAGGGAATCCGAATCATTTGCTGCTGCGAAAGAAAGCGTTCCTCAGTGGTAAAGCCGCGATCATTTGGGCCATTTGCGGCACGGCTGAAAGCCGTGCCCTTCACACGAAAGGACTCAAACAGGCGTTTCTTACGGGAGTTTGGCGGCTTCGGCGATGGGGTTCTAGTGGTCGGGACCGGCGAGGAACTGCGTTGGGAGGTAGCGCGCGGCCTCGGCGGGAGTGAGTTGGTGTGACCAGGGAACGCGGGTAGAGGGCGATGCGCCGGGGCCGTTTGAGTTGGACTCGGCGTACCAGGCGGTCGATTCATTGGCGGGATTGCCCCAGTTGTTCCAGCCGGCGGGATTCATTTCGGCGGGGAGCGAGGTGTCGATGTAAACGACGCGAGAGTAGGTGCGCCAGGGGCGTCCGAGGCCGATCGTGTTGTGGGCGGAGGCGATGGATTTTGCGCCGGGGGTAGAGGTATCGATCACGGGGTTCGTCGATCCCACCCTTGCCGATGAGACCGGCAAGGAGGCACCCGAGGTTTGTGGCGCTTCGAGGGTTGCGGTGACTCGTGAGTTGAGGATGACGTAGCCCGTGGGCTGGTCGGGCGCGGTGCGCGATTGCGCAGTGACGAAGCCAGGTCCGTTGGAGTGGAGTTCGTCGCGCTCGAAGACGGCGGCTGCGTTGCCGAAGATGTAGTCAACGCCGCCCTCGATGTAGGAGTCGACGTAGTACTGGCGGCCATAGTCGGCGAAGAGGGTGTCCTGATGGCTGAGGAAGCGGCAGTGTTTGAAGATGCTGCGGTCGCCGCGATCGGCTACGGCGACGGCCTGGCCAGTGTTGCCGGCAGTGTTCTCGAAGGTGATGTTGTCGGCCTGGAAGCCAGTGGCGTTGATCTCGACTGTTTCGGTGAAAAATGTGCCGCCGGCCTGCTTGGCGTTGAGGGAGTTGGTGATGACGACGTCGGAGGGAGATTTGCCGAGGCCGATGAGAGTGATGTTGGTGTGGTTCTGCGTGACGATGATTCGTTCGTGGTAAGTGCCGGGAGCGATCTCGATGATGACGCGGCCGCCGTCCGTGGCGAAGGGGTGGTGGTCGAGGGCATTCTGGATGGTGGGGAAGGTGGTGAGGTGTTCATCGCCAGGGTTGGCGTGAGCAGCGGCTGGATCGACACGGACGTGGACGTCGGCGGCGAGAGACGGGAGCGTGACCAGGAGGAAGGCGGAGAGGAGTAGGCGTGGCATCGGAGACCAGAGTAGACGCGCGCGATGCGATGGCGCAAGCGACGGTCAGCCGGGAATGCCGATGAGACGGAGGATGGCGAGGGCGGAGGACGAGGTGTTGATTCCGGGTTTGAGGATGTAGTCGAAGGCGAGCGAGTCGGCGGGGTCGGGGCTGGCCATGT
The DNA here is from genome assembly GCA_030775885.1 of Acidobacteriota bacterium. Lineage (GTDB taxonomy): Bacteria > Acidobacteriota > Terriglobia > Terriglobales > Acidobacteriaceae > Edaphobacter. Next base: position 5,595 of record JALYIG010000052.1, read on the forward strand.
GGACGTTGAGGCCGCGAAGTTCAGGCGTGGCGATGCGAGTGAGGGCGAGGTCGTGAGTGGAGAGCGCGCCGACGGTGTTGGCTGCGGCGAGGGCGCGCATGACAGCTTCGGCGGCGGCGAGGCGGTCGGAGGAGTTGGTGCCGGAGAAAATTTCATCGATGAGGAAAAGGACGGGCGGGGCGACTGGGGAAGCTACGGCGAGGATGGCGTGCAGGCGCTCGACTTCTGCGAGGAATTTAGATTTCGCTTCGGCGAGCGAATCGGTGAGTGCGATCGAGGTGCAGAGCCGGGCTGGAGAGATACGCGCGGAGGTGGCGCGGATGGGTGCTCCGGCGAGGGCGAGGACGGTGCTTGTCCCGATGGTGCGAAGCAGCGTGGACTTGCCCGACATGTTGGAGCCGCTGATGAGATAGAAATGAGTGTCCGAGTTGAGAGCGACGTCGTTGGGGATGCAGTTAGGGAGCAGCGGGTGTCGGAGTGCGGTCGCTTCGAAGGTTGCGGGTGTGTTGTCGAGGAGGATTTCCGGGTAGATGTTTTCGGGATGCTCGAAGGCATAGTTGGCGAGGGCGTTGAGTGCTTCGAACTCGGCGAAGGAGGCAAGCCAGGTCTTCATCGGCTGAGCGTGGGTACGCTTCCAGTTGGCGATGGCGATGGCCGCGTGCGTGCCTGCGGCTAAGAGCAGCGAGAGGACGAAGAACCATTCTTTGGTGCGCTGCTCGACGATCACGAAGTTGGATTGGATGCGGCTCATGGCTGCGATCGCGTCAGTCGGTGCGCGGGAGGCTTGCTGCAGGGCGATGAGGCGGGGGCTGGTGAAAGATTGTTTTTGCAGCAGGGCCAGCCCGTCGGATAAGGTCTGCATCTGGCTGGCGATTTTTGAGTCTTTGAGGATGGGAACGACTCGGGAGCGCACCAGCGCAGCGATCGCGGTGTGGAGCGCGAAGACGGCGGCGAGGTTGGGAAGGAGTGTCGCCCAGGGGATGTAGTGGAGAATGCCGGCGAGCAGCAGGGCGATTAGTGCCGCCGAGGTAAGGACGAGGAGAATGCGGATGGCCGGGTGAAAGACGGGGGACGGCTCGTCGAGCCAGGTGTCGAGTTTGGAGACGGAGAGCTGCTCAAAGCGTGAGGTGCCGAGGAGGGCGATTTCTTCGCGGAGGCTGGTGCGAGGTGTGAGTTCCTGCACGGCTTGCTGGCGTTCGAGCGCGTCGGCGTTGGAGGCGGGGTCGAGCAGGAAGCGCGCCAGGCCGCGCTGTCCGATGCCGGTGCGGACCGTGCCGAGGAGGCCGAAGATGGAGTTGGTACCGAGGATGTTGAGGTCGCGGTCGTAGAGGTGTGCCGGGTCGCGGAACTCTTCGCCGGTGAGGCTGGATTGCGGCTGAGAGCCGTCGACTCGCTCGAGGTTGAAGTCGTGGAAGACGAGGAGACGCAGGATGCGCGCGAGGCGTGTCTGAAGGCGTAGGTAGAAAGGGATGAGGCCGATGACGGCTGCTGCTGGAATCAGCGCTGACCACCACGGGACGGCGTGGTACTGCACCAAGAGGCAGGCGACCGCGGCGCAAAATGCGAAGGCCAGGCGCATCCGGGTGCGGGTGGCTTCGGCTGTATGCCGTTGCTGGCCGAGTTCGGTGAGTCGATCGCGGTAGTAGGTGTGGACGGTTTCGTGATCCGAACGGTCGGGCATCGGTGGTGCGTCCAGAGTACCAACATTGGAGGGATGCGGCGGCGGGGTGGCAATGGTAGACTTAGCTAGTGCCGGGTCCTACGCGACGTAATCCCGCCAACCCCGCCAGGTCCGGAAGGAAGCAACGGTAACGGGTCGTTATGGGCGCAGTAGATCGCCCGGTACTTTTTAAAACCAGCGGTCAGTTGTCTGTGATCAGTGGTCAGTTGATTGCAAAGGTAAGTCTGGTCGGTTGTGCCCCCGTACAATTTCAGAAGCGGTTCGAGTGTCGCGCGTGTTTGCGTGGCGCATCCGGCTGCCGTAAAGTTGCGGCGGAGATGGTTACACTTGTTCTTAGGGCGCGGGTCAGAGAGAATGATCGGCGAGACATTTGTAAAAGATTCGGGATGAATCGCCTGGGCTGAAATTGCCGGGCGGCGTGAGATGCAGTGAGGTGAGAGTTTGAGTCTGACGTTGAAGCCGCACCAACAGGTGCGGGCGAAGATCAGTTCAGTGGGGACGTATGTTCCACCGCGGCTGCTAACGAATGCTGACCTTGAGAAGATGGTCGCCACCAACGATCAGTGGATCATCGAGCGGACAGGAATCCACACGCGGCACATTGTGGACAAGGGTGTGGCGACCAGCGATATGGCTGCGGAGGCGGCGCGGGACTGCCTGAGAAAGCGCGGGATCGCGGCGACGGACGTTGAAGTGATCATTGTGGCTACCGTGACGCCGGATATGATGTTTCCGGCGACCGCCTGCCTGGTGCAGGACAAGATTGGGGCTAAGGGCGCGTGGGGGTTCGATCTGTCGGCGGCGTGCTCGGGGTTTCCGTATGCGCTGCAGGTGGGCGTGAAGCTGATTGAGAGCGGAGTGCAGAAGAAAGTCATGGTGATTGGGGCAGACACGATGAGCTCGATCATCGACTACAAGGATCGCGCAACCTGCGTCATCTTCGGCGACGGTGCGGGTGCGGTGTTGCTGGAGCCGTGCGCAGACGGAGAGGTCGGCTTCATCGACTACTTCCACGAGATTGACGGATCGGGTGCGCCGGCGCTGAATATGCCGGGGGGCGGGAGCCTGCATCCTCCGACTGCGGAGACGGTCGCGGCAAACATGCACGTAGTGCATCAGGATGGGCAGGCGGTTTATAAGTTTGCGGTGCGCAAGATGCACGAGGCGGCGGAGACGCTGCTTGGGCGGAACGGCGTGACGGGCCAGGACCTCGCGTGCTTTATTCCTCACCAGGCAAACAGGCGGATTATTTTGTCGACGGCGGAGCGACTGGGATTGCCGCTGGAACGCGTGATCATTAACATTGACCGCTTTGGGAATACGACGGCGGCGACGATTCCGATGGCGATGCAGACCGCGATGGACGAGGGCAAGCTGAAGAAGGGCGACCTGGTTCTGCTGGCCAGCGTGGGGGCGGGCTTTACCGTGGGTGCGACACTGCTGCAGTGGGAATAGAAGACAAGCTGTCAGTGAATAGCAAAAGCCAAAGCAGACCCCTGCTGCTGTCGGAGTAGTAGAATTCGCGGCATGGCTAACGATTTTACGGCGGTTTTCGAGGCGCTGAAGGGCGTTCTGAAGAAGAACGCCGGCAACCTTGCGGTGAAAGCGGACACAACATCGGATTACAGCGTGACGGGTCACGTTGCCTCACCATTTCCACAGCACAAGGGCCGACCCATGTGGTTTGCTGCGGTGCGGGTGGGGAAGGCTTATGTGAGCTTTCATCTGATGCCGGTGTACATGAATCCGGCCTTGAACGAGGCGATTTCGCCGGAGTTGAAGAAAAGGATGCAGGGAAAGGCCTGCTTCAACTTCAAGAAGGAGCCGGACGCCGCGTTGCTGAAGGATCTCGCCGTGCTGACGAGGGCCGCGGTACGGGACTGGAAGGCGAAGAAGTGGCTGTAGACGCTTAGGTGTCAGGCCTCGGCGGGTGGGGCTGACGGGCTGGTGCGGAGCTTACCCTGGGCGACGGTGCGGGATGTCTTCCACAAACGGTAGAAGGCGATGCCGGCGCTGATGATGATGACGCTCCAGATGACGATGAGGATGGGAACTCCCCATTTCGCGGTGAACATATTCCAGATGCGCAGGACGTGGCGGCCATAGTACACGCCGAGCCATGCCGCGAAGGCGTGGCGCAGCAAGCGGCTGACTGTGAATGTGGTGAGGAATTTCTTGCGTGACATATTGAGCGCGCCTGCTGCCAGTACAAATGGCGACAGCGGCATGGGCGGGGGCAGGATCGCTGGCAGTGCGACGGAGAGGATTGCGTGCGACTCCATCCAGTTGCAGACCGTCTTGAAGATGAGCGGAGGGAGATGCTTTGCCAGGAAAGCCATGCCGCCAGAGTGTCCGACTCTATAGCTGAACGAGCCTCCGAGGAAGGAGCCTACGGTGGCTGCTCCGACCAGCAAAAAGAGGTTGGCGTGCTGCGCGGCTAGCACCACAACCAGGATGTCGGTCATGCCTGGGATGGGCAGCGGCACAAAGGACGAATCGACGATGGAGATGAGGAGCACACCGGCAATGCCGAAGGAGAGCAGCATGTGAATGAGCGGATTGGAGTGACGCGCGGCTGGCGCGGCTGCGGCGAGGGCCTCGAAGGCGGGGCGGAGCGCGGCGAGCGTGAATGCGGCTTGGGGCATGGTGTGTATTAGGACGCGTGGTGCGGAGAGGAAGTCGCGGCATGTTGCGATTTGGAGCTGTAGAAATCAACAGCAACTACAGAGATTCTGAGCGTCGCTCAGAATGACGACTCAAGAAGTTAGAGAAAGCGAAGTGCAGGAAGTGGAGGAAGAATATCAGCTTCGGCCGCATAGCTGCGGAAGAGTTCGATGGCGGCGATGCAGTCGGGTGAAAGCGTGTAATGGATATTTTGCGTGAGGTAGTGCCGGATGGTGGCGGGTGGAATGGCAATCCGCGGAGTCCACGCGGCTACGAGGGAGTCGATGTTGGCGAGGCCGCGATCGCACGAGTGCTGGAGGTCTGCGGTGAGTTGCTCGGCGGCGACGGTGTTCGGAGTGAGGGCTTCGGGGCAGACGGCCCAGACCGCTGCTACCCAGGGCAGTCCGGTGCGGGTGTGCCATTCGTGGGCGAGGTCGAGCCATAGGCAAGGGCCGGCCGCAGCTTCGATCGCGGCGCGGGCTTCGAGCGCGAGCAGCGCTGGATCGCCGATGAGGAGAGCGGCGTCGGCGTGGGCGAGCATGGCGATGGGGTCGGCTGGCGCAGGGATGAAGGCTGGGTCGGTGCCGATGAATTTGCGGAATAGAATTTGCGCGTAAGCGAGGGAACTGCGGGAGGCGGTATCGGCGGCGATGGTGCGGACTCGTGAGAGGGTGTTGTCGCTTGCGGCGGGACTTCCTACATCCGCTGCGACTTGGCCGCGTTTGAGATGGTGTATCCGATTCTGGTTGACGTTTTGTTTGACGATGAGTTGGATGGAGCGGACACAATCAAGCGAGGCGATGGTGCAGCCGGGGACGATGGCGAGCGATGGCGTGAGCGACGCGATAGGGATGAGGCCAAGATCGGCGCGACCGCTGAGCAGGTCATCCGCGCAGAGTGCGGGCTGAGTGTAGTGGATGTCGTAGCGGGCGGCGAGTTCGGCGTTGCGGGGCGGGTGTTCGAAATCCCACATGAGCGGCGCGGGGTTGAGGAAGTCGATCGCGGCGACGCGGAGGCGATTTGAGGTGTACAGGCCCAAGAGTCTAGTTTATGGGATGCGCTGCTGGTGTGGTGTCTTTGAAGCTAACCGGATGGGGCGAAGTCATACCGCAGTTCCTTCGACTCCTATTGGTGCGAGCAACTTCGAGCCCAGTTATTCGCGCAACAATTACAATTGTGCAAAATCGAAGTGCGAGAGTTTTTCCGATGAACAGACAGCGCAATATCCTACTAATAGCCCTCGTCCTGCTGGCCGCTCCTGCGATGCGGGGTCAGGCGAGCGAGGCTTCCATCAAGGAGCAGATTGGTGGCCTGCGTGATTTGTCCGACGTTGAGCGCCCGGCTGCGACGACCAAGATTGCGATGGACATCCGGACTTTGCCGGCGGGAATGCCGAAGTTAAAGCTCGCGGACGCGGTGACGCATCTCTCGACCGAAGGCGATCCGGGTCATGACACGCTGCAGGCAGTTGCGGATACGCTGGCGCAATCGCTGAAGGAAACTCCGCTGCCGCTGACGAAGGATGGCAATCCGGCGATGCCGTATATGGATCTCGCGAAGTTGGTGCGATACGAGGGAGTAAAGACGGACTTCGATGATCCAATGTTGACCCAGGCGGCTGACGTTCTAGTGGCAAACGATGGGGAGGCGCAGAAGGCCGATTTTACGCTGAAGGATTTGAACGGAAAAAAGTGGACCCTGTCGGCGCTGCGCGGGAAGATTGTGATGGTGAACTTCTGGGCGACGTGG